>CBESZZ010000244.1:0-6221 GCA_965534055.1 uncultured bacterium
GGCTAGATGCGGAGAACGAATCGTTCTACGACGTCAAAAGCCTCGCCCAGGTTCGAGACCACCTGCGCCCCGGGGGGATCTTAGCAATCTGGTCCAGCGGCGCGATGGATGAACCTTTCGTCCAGCGCCTTGCGGAGGTATTCGATGAAACGGACGTCGTCGAAGTGCCGTTCGAAAACCTGCTGCTCGACGAAAACGAACTCAACTTGATCTACATCGGCATGCGTGGACACAGCAACGCGTCGCCCAACCAAGGCGACGCATGACGAACGAACACACCGCAGAAGAACCCATCGAGGTCTGGTGCGGATGCGCGCCCGGACTGGAATCGATGCTCGCCGTCGAATTGCGCGCCATCGGCTGGAGCATCGCTGACCCACGCCACAACGCGGGTGGGCTTGCCGCACGCGGCACGCTCGAACACGCCCACCGCACGCTGCTGTCGTCGGGTCTTGCGACCCACGTCGCCATCGTCATCGCGCGGTTCTCCTGCGTGCGGCTCAACGAGTTGACGAGCAAGATTGCACAACTGCCATGGAGTGAGTTCCTACCGAAAGGCGCCCACTGCAAGCTCTCCGTCACGGCATTCAAGTCGCGGCTCTACCACACCGGCGCGATTCGAGAACGCGTGGCCGCCGGCCTGCAATCCGCAGCCGGGATCGAGGTGACCGCCGAGTGCAACCCCGATTCGGGCGAGCTCACCCAGCCTGCGACGGCGCCTGCCCAACCGGGCGAGGCGGCAAGCGCAGAAGATCTTGCAGAGGTGCGCGCCGAAGCATCAGGCGTCAGCACGCCCCCCAGCCCGGGCATCCGCATCGCATTCCATCGCGACACTTGCCGAGTCTCGATCGACCTTGCCGGCGAACCTCTGTTCCGTCGCGGCTATCGACTCGCAACCGCCAAGGCGCCACTGCGTGCGGACATCGCCCGAGCGCTGGTCCTCAGCTCCGGCTGGAAACCCGGAATGCTGTTCATCGATCCGTTCGCCGGTGCGGGCACCGTCGTCATCGAAGCGGCGCGTCTCGCGCTGGCTCACGCACCGGGCCTGGAACGCAGGTTCGCGTTGGAAGTCACGCACCTCGTGTTGCCCGACCTGTTGGAGCAACTGCGCACCGAAGCGAAAGCGCGAACCGCCGCGGCGACCACCGCATGGCGGAAGGCTGGCGGCACCAGGTTCCGCGCAGGTGATCGAGACCGCGGCGCGATCACGGCGTTGCAAGCGAACGCCGAGCGTGCCGGAGTCGCGGACTTCATCAACGCGCGTGCGGGCGCCCTGGGCTCAGCATCCCTGGTGGATGGCAAAGCCCCGGCGAACGCTCCGTTGATCGTCGCGACGAATCCACCGTTTGGCCGACGGATCCGCGCGCGGCAGAGCAAGCACACTCTCACCAACCTGTATCAGAGCCTCGGCCACGCGGTGAAGTCCTCCGGACGTCCATGGGGTGCCGCGATTCTCGTTGCAGAACGCGAGTTGGCGTTTCAGACCGGCCTGCCGCTGCAGGCCGCGTTCGCCACCTTCCACGGCGGTCTGCGCACATGGGCCATGACTGGCGGCAACGTGAAGAAAGACGCCGACGAGACCCCAGAGCCCGTTACTGAAACGTCAACGAAACCGGGTTGCTGACGAACGAGAACGTGCCGCTCTGCCAAACCGTCGTGGCCCAGTGCACCGTCAGCCCAGCAATATCCGGGGTCGGTGGCACGAGGATCTGTGCAGCGCCAGCGCCGTTTCCATCCAGTGTCCCAAACGTGTTCTGCAGCAGCGCGCCGTTGGACGCAGTCGCCGTGAAGACGAACAGGAAGTCAGGCTGCAGCGGAATCCAGTAGTCGCCGAGCGCGTACCCAGGCTGCGTGCCGGTTGCGGCGCCCAACACCAAGTAATTCGCTCCGGCCCAACGGGACGTGAAGCCAAACGCCAGGTTCTGCGTCCCGCCGTTCGTCGCGGAGACCATGGCCACATCGCGGGTCATGATTTGGGCGTTGGTCACGGCGCCAGGATCTGCGGGAAGCTCGCGCGCCGTTTGGAATGCGTCTTCGCCAACGGCGAAGTTCGGCGACCCCCGGTTGTCCAGCGCGCCGCCGACCACGGGCGTCGCATCGATGCTCATGGTACCAAAGTTCACGTCCGCGAAGTCGCCAAGGCCAGCACCCTGCACGAATCCCGAGCTGACGTTCACCACGTTGCCGTGAACCACGTTGCCCTCGATGACCACCCCAGCTGAACCGTTGCCGAAGAAGATCGACTCGGCGCCGGTGCTGTAGATCACGTTGTTCGCGAGCACCATGCCCGGGCGGTTGTTCCACGAAGCGATCGAAAGCGCGCGGTTCTGACTCACAATGGTGTTGTGGATCAACTGCAGGTTCACGCTCTGCCCTTGGTGGTCAAAGGTCACGAATCCGGCGTTGCCTCCACCAATTGAGATGTTGTTGCGCACGATCGCTTCGCCCTGCACCTGCAGCGGCGTGTCGTCGCTGTCGTAGAGCACGTTGCGCTCCACGACGTTCTCATCGTTGCCGCCCGTCCCATAGACCAAGATGCACGGATTGCTGGAACCGTGCACGACGTTGTCGACGATCCAGTTGCGGTGTGATCGCTGCTTCAATTCGATGCCGTCGCCCTGGCCGGCGCGAGCACTGCGCAGGTCATGCACGTGGTTCTGCGCGATCACCGAGTCGGTCACGATGAGCGCTCCGCTGTTCTGGCCGAAGTACATCCCTTCGCCAGGCGTGCCCGGACCAGGCCGAGCAATCTCATTGCGGGTGATGTAGAGATGATCCGCGTCGTGCGTCTGGACCGGAATCCCAACACCCCCACCGTCGTGCAGATAACAACCGTCGATCCACAGGTTGGACGCGTCGTAGATCCGCATCAGATCGCCGCCGCCGGTCACTTCTAGGTCTTTGAAGGCGACGTAGCGGACTTCGCCGTTGCTGCCCATGTTGATGACGTTCTGATTCGCGTTGGATCGCGTGATCACCGGGCGATTGTTCGGATCTGCCCCGCAAATGAAGATCGGCGCGGCCGCCGTCGCTTGGTGCGACACATCGAGACGCTGCTCAACGGACCAAATGCCGGGGCCAATCGTCAGCCTGTCGCCAGGTACGAGGGCACCCAACGCTGCGTGCAAGCGCGCACCGTTTTGAATTGTGGTCATGACCGGATCAATCGTGATCGTGATCACCCGTGTGGGCACGGCAGTCGACCAAGTTGGAAACGGCGACGTTGGCAACCAGGACTGGGCAATCGCGCAGGGGGCGGCAAGAACCGCACAAAGGGCGGTCGCGAAAGATGGGAAGATCTTCATCGAATCGAGCGGTGTTCTGGAGGGCCTGGACACGGGGGATGCGGCAACCTTCGTGGCCGCCAAATAGGTCGAGGAAGTCTATGCCGACATCGGAGAGCGCGTTTGCGACGCGATCCGCAGAGACGTAAGGCACCAACGAGGCGAGCGCTTTGCCGCCGAGCGGCATTCGCGTCGACGCAAAGACGACGCGGGTTCGGTTGGACTTGCCGGTCCGATTTCTCGATCCCCCAGAGGACCCCTACAGCGCGAGGCGCCAATCCGTATCGTCCCCGCTCCGTGCCCCCACGAATCCTCGCACCGCCCAATTCTCTTCGCATCCAGCCACTCGCATCGGGAAGCAGGGGCAACTGCACGCTCTTGCAGACCGAGCGGTCGCAAATCCTCATCGACGCGGGCCTCCCGGCGGACGAGATCGCGCGGCGCATGACCGCGGTTGGCGCACTGCCAAGCCGGACTCGAGCGATCTTCTTGACGCACCGACATCGAGACCACATTCGCGGCGCGACAGACTTCGTGAAGTCGTACCGCTGCCGCGTCTTCGGCACACCGCGCACGCTGCGCAAACTCGGCTCGCAGACAACTGGGCGAACCCAACGCCTCACCAAAGGCCAGGGCCTGACACGGTTCGACGACCTGTTCATCGAGAATTTCGCGGTCGAACACGACGCGCCAGAAGCGTGCGGCTTTCGCATCACCTCGGGTGGAACGACCTACGGCCATCTAACCGACGCCGGCCAGGTCACGCCCCGCATTGTGGACGGACTCCAGGGTTGCCACGTGCTCGGCATCGAATTCAATCACGACCTAAAGATGCTGCACGAGGGTCCCTATCCTGATCACCTGAAGGTTCGAGTCGCCGGCCCACTGGGTCACTTAGACAATCTAGCGGCAGCAAACCTGCTGGCTGACATCGACCACCAAGATCTACGACACGTGTTCCTTCTGCATTCCAGCAAGACCAACAACACCTCGAACTTGGCACTCGCCGCGGCACAGCAAAGACTGCCAACCGACCGCCACGTGCAGATTCGCGTCGCAGAGCAAGACGCGCCCATCGATGCGGTCACGTGCTCCGGCTCCGAGTTGATCGCCCCACCGTCACCTTCCAGCCCGCCGGCTCCACGATCCCTATGAGCGCTCCTTCGCAACGCAAGATCTTGGTGTGCGTCGCGATCTTGTGCGTGGTCTGGGGCAGCACCTGGCTCGTCATCAAGCAAGGGCTGCGTGATCTACCGCCATTCGGCTCGGCGGGCGTTCGATTCCTGATCGCGGGCCTCGTGATGACTGCGGTTTCCCCGTTCTTGGCCAAACGGGAAGGCGGCAGCAAACCCGCCGCGTGGCTATGGCTCACGCTGGGCATCAGCAACTTTGGCTTGTCCGTAGGCATCATCTATGTCGGGTCGCAAGTGTTGCCGTCGGGATTGGTCAGCGTTCTGTTCGCGATCTATCCGCTCTTGATGGCGCTGTCGGGACACCTGTTTCTGAACGAGCGATTGACCGCACGACATTCCGTGGGATTCCTGATCGGATTGATTGGAGTCGGCGTGCTGTTCTCCCACGACTTGTTCTCAACCCACGATCAGGCGCTGACCATGGCTCTCCTGCTGCTCATCAGCCCAGTTGCAACCGCGATCAGTACAACGCTCGTGAAGAAATACGGCGGCGAAACCAGCGCCGTGCTGCTCAACCGCAACGCGATGTTCGCAGGCGCTGCAGTCCTGCTTTGTGTTGCCGCCCTTTTCGAGCAGGATCAGAGCTTCGAACTGACCCCCTACGCTGTGTTCAGCGTGCTGTACCTGGCGGTGGTTGGCACTTGCGTCACGTTCACCCTGCTGTTCTGGCTAATGCGGTACGCCTCGGCGGCGAAGCTCAGCACCATCGCCTACGTCACGCCGGTCATCGCGGTGACCCTCGGCGCGCTGCTTGGCGGCGAACCTCTGACACCGAGCATTCTGATCGGCACCGCATTGGTCATCGGCGGGGTCGTTCTCGCGACGTGGAAACGACGCGTGCGTCGCGTCCCTGATCCGGCTTGAATCGCGGGGAGCGAGATCGCGTGATGACCGACAACGACCAACCAAACGACAACAGCGCGGGCGACGAGAACACATCCGGCCGGCGCACGCGAGCGCTTGGCCACTACTACACTCTCCGCGACTACTTCGGCTGGGCCCTGCGCAATCGCAACCGGACGCCCGCCCGCGCCTGGTCAGCCGACGTTGCGGACGCCCAGATGGGAACCGTCAAGATCCACGGCGACTTGCGCGAAGAACCCAACGCCCGCACCGCCGTTGTCTTGATCCACGGACTGGGCGGCAATCCATCCAGCGGCTACCTCGATCGTGCTCTGGCGTTCTTGCACGGAGACTTCAAGGAGCCGCCGTACTCCCCCGATGGATTCCCAGGGTGGACGACACTCAACCTCGCCCTGCGCGGGGCCGGAGACTCGGGTGAAGACCTGTACCACTGCGGTCAAACCACGGATTTGGAAGCTGCGCTGACTTCCCCCGAGTTGCAGGGCTACGCGAATTTGATCGTGCTGGGGTTCTCCATGGGCGGGCACATCGCGCTCCATCTTGCGCGCAAGCAGGTGCCTCGCCTTCGCGCGGTGGCGGCGATCAACGCCCCGATCAATCTGGTCTCCGCGGAAGAACACATCGACTCCTCCGGTGCTCTGATCTACCGGCGCGCGCTGCTGCGAGCACTGACCTCGATGTTCCGCGCGGTGTCTGCCCGCGACCGCCACGACACGCCCCTGGAAGACGTCGAGCGCGTGCGAAAAATCCGGGATTGGGACCGCATCACCGTCTGCCCCCGTTACGGCTACGACGACCCCATCGAGTACTACCGGGCCGTCTCGGTCTTCCCCCACTTGGGGGAGCTGGTGGTGCCCTCGCTGCTGCTTGAGGCCCCTGG
>CBESZZ010000245.1:0-6215 GCA_965534055.1 uncultured bacterium
GAGCCACGCGGTGAAATCGGTCGGGTCGATGCTGCCGTCACCGTTGACGTCCGCTGCCAACGTAATCAACGCAGGGGGAACCATGCGTGGAGTTAGGTCCTGATCGAGCTCTTGCCAAAGCGGAGGCGTCTGCGCCCATGCTACGGAGGAAAGCACGAGGACGATTGGAGTGGTGAGATAGCGGCGGTGGAATACAGAATTCATGACAGATCAATCAAACGAAAATGTGCGTTTCAAACAGGTGCAATAGAGAATGTGTTTCTTGGGCCAAAGTGGCGCTCAGAACACCCGACCGCGGGTGAGCCCGGAGAAGTTCCAATCGCGGAGGAACGGCCCGTCGATAAACAGCGCCTGCCCGAAGAAGTTCATGCCAAGCAAACTGGGGTCGTTAGGCAACGGAACATCCACGGTGGCTGATGGGTTGGGCGCGAGCAACGGGGTCCACAGAGTTGCGTCGACCCTCAGCGTGCCCGCAATCGGTGCGACTGTGATGCCCGGAATGCGCTCGGCCAATGCGACGACCAAGAATGCGGGGCTGCCGATGCGAGACTTCACGTGATAGCGCAGCAGGCCGCCAACGCGCGGACGGAGTGGCACGTCGATTTGACGCGTTACGTTCGCGAGAGCGCGCACTCCCAGTTCGATCGAGCCGACGACCATGTCGTTGTCCCGATCGCCGTCGAGATCCGCGACCAGCAAGAGGCTTTCGCCGCTGAGGTTCGGAAGGAGCGAGTTGCCCAGGGAGAACCCAGCGTTGCCGTCGTTGAGTAGCAGGACATTGCCGGTGACGAAGCCACGCTCCGTCAGAAAGATGTCGACATCGCCATCGTCGTCCGCGTCGGCCACGAACACGCGCGGCCGCACTGCGGACATCACGGGAACGTTCGGTTGATCGATGAAGACGCCGCTGCCGTTGTTGAGCAGGACGCGCACCGCAGTTGTTGGCCGTTCTTGGCTCAGCACGAGATCCAGATCACCGTCGCCATCCAGATCGGCGGTAACGCTGCCCGTCGAGTTCTCGGTGCGAGTGGGCAAGGCGGCAGCCGTGACTTCAGTGAACGTCCCGGTGCCGTTGTTCGCGTAGAGCCGGTTCTGCTCGCCTTGAAAGCTGCCGCCATTCGCGAAGAACACGTCCAGGTCGCCGTCGCCATCGAAGTCTTCCAGGTGCGAGGACTTGGATGAATCCACGACGGTTGGCAAACGCCCTGCAGTGGCATCCGAAAAAACACCACTGCCGTTGTTGAGCAGCAAGTAGTTGTTGCCGCTGCCAAAGCCAAACGCCGGCTCCACCGCAATCACGAGATCCACGTCACCATCGTTGTCCACGTCGCCTGCGGACGCTGACGACTGGAAACCGTTGAGCTGAGGCATGTTGGTTTGCGTCGCGGCGGTGAACGTCCCGGTGCCATCGTTGAGCAGCTGGACAGGTCGGGTCGGGCTGGTTCGCAGCGGTTCGATCACATCGAGGTCGCCGTCGTTGTCTAAGTCGGCGAAGGTGGCTCGGTTCGCGTTGTGCGAAGAAGACGCAGGCACGCCGTCCAACACGGCATCAAAGTGCCCGGTGCCGTCGTTCAGCCAAACCTGATCGCGGTCGTCTTGGACCAAGAGCAAGTCCTGATCTCCATCGCCGTCGAGATCTGCTGCCGGCGTATCCCAAAGCCGTTCCGCGGTGGGTGGGACGACGCGCCGTGAGCCGGGTGCGAACGTGCCATTCCCGTCGTTCAGATAGAACTTGCCGTTGCTGAACACGAGGTCTGGTGCGCCCGTGCCGAATACGTCGAGCACCGCGAACGATCCGCCGTTGCGGGCTGCTGGGGGCAACTGCGTAGCGCTGACGTCCGTGAAACTGCCGGTTCCGTCATTGAGCAGCAACGTGCGAGCTGAACCGAAGCGGAACAGGTCACCGGAGATGATGTCTGGATCCCCGTCGTTGTCGACATCGAGCAAGGCGCCGCTTGCCAGCGGGACTGGCAACACCCGCGTGAAGGTACCGGTTCCGTCGTTGATCAGGAGCGATCGGTCGACGTACGCGTCGAGATCCATGTCACCATCGACGTCCGCGACATACACATCGCCAAACGAAGAGCTTGTTGGATACTGGGCGGCAGGGACCTCGGTGAATGTGCCCGAGCCATCGTTGAGCAAGAGTCGGTTGTTGGTCAGCAGGTCGAGATCCAAATCTCCGTCGACATCGGCAAACTGCATGGATCGCGTCGGTCCCAAGAACCGCGGAAACTGCAAACCGTTTGCTCCGGTGAACGTGCCGTCCCCATTGTTGAACCCAAGTGAGTCCGGGTCGGTGGCATTGCCCGTCACGAGATCCAGATCTCCATCGCCGTCTACGTCTGCTGCTCCGAAAGCCACGGTGGAGGCCAATGTGCCGAACGTCGCGAAGAGCGTGAACGTCCCCGTCCCGTCGTTCTTGTAGAGCATCTTCTGACCCGGATTCGCAGCTTCGATCAGATCGAGGTCGCCATCGCCGTCGGCGTCAAAGAGAAGCAGGGCTTGGGTGTCCAGCGTGCTTGGTGGCAGGTGTGTCGCTGTTGCCTCTGTAAACCCCACCAAGCCGTTGTTGAGGAACAACCGATTCTGGCCATCTATGCCGAAGAGCACGTCGGGCGTGCCGTTGCCATCGACGTCGCCAGCCAGAGTGATTCGCGAGGTCGCGAGTTTGGCCGCTAGCAAGTCTTGACCGAGTTCTTGCCAGAGAGGCGGGGTCTGGGCCATTCCAGGCGCCGGAGTGAAGAGCACGACGGCGAAGATCGCCGTAGCAACAGGCTTTGCGGGGTGTGACATGAGAATCAGGGGTGCGAAGATCGACGGTCCAAAGACTACAACGGGCGATGCCAGGCATTGGTGGCAACCGTGGGGCGAGAGCGCGCCTGAGCGTCGCATGCGCGACTTCACGGAGTGCAGGAAACGTCCATCGCTAGGGGCGTTCGAAACTCAATTCTCAAAGATCGGACGAGTTCTTAAGCGCGTTCAATCCATGGCCCGATCCGATCGGCAAGCGCGTCGCGCAGGTGTCGCGCGTCCTTCCCGGATCCCAGTCGACGCGCCTCGGAATCAGCGACGCGCGATCTTCTGGGCGGGCGGCTGGGTCTTCGGTGTTGTGCGGCGACGGTTGAGCGCCGCACGAGGAACCTCGTCGCCGCGGAGCAGATCCAGCGTGCAGATCGATGGTCCAAGCGCGCCGTCGAAGCCAATCTCCATGTCGATGCAGAAGCAGCCCAGCATGAGCGGCGGATCGAACTGTTCGCCGATGGTGATGCTTCGCGGTGCAATCGATTGAATCACGATCGCTCCGCCTGGCTGCTGCACCTTGCGCAGCACTTGAGGTTCGCTGGTGATCGGGTCTGTCGACTGCAGCACGATCGTTGCCTGGCTCGCAATAAACACCCGAGCGACCACCCGCAGCGTCGAGCGCTTCAGTTCATAGCGCGGTTCCGAGTCGTTGTCGGTCGACGCTGCAGTCGAACCCACTGGCACCGCCCACGGGGCCCTGGACGTGAGCCATTCTCGATTGTCTTCCGCCCACGCGCGCACCTGCGCATCCAGCGAGACCAAGTCCACTCCATACGTGTGCGCATGCAGCATCACGCTCGCGGTGGCGTGGCGGACGCGCAAGATGTCCATGCCTGCCGGAATCGCGGTAAGCGGTGCGTCGATCGGTAGGCCGAGGCCGTGCTCGAGTGCGAAGTTGATTGCGGGGAACGCGGCGCCCGGCGCTTCACCGAACGCTGGTTCGCATTGACTCCAATCTGCGGGTAGCCGCAGCCCGGTGGCTCGATCGTCCACAAGCACGTCGGCGTAGAAGTCGAGGTAGTTCGTGGACTGCAAACGCGCGACCTGTGGACCGAGCGCGATGCGCGACTCGTCTTGCCATCGTTCCCGCTGGGCCTCGATCGATTCGTGAATCAGAAAGATGTCGCCGGGAATGATGTCCGTGCTGCTCGGCGCGATCGGCAAGATGTGGCTCGCTCGAAGAGTCGCGTTCCAAGAAGCATGGTCCGGCTGTGGAGCGGCGGCCGTCCTGCACGCCGATGCGGCTGCGAGGGCCAAGAGAAGAGCGGTCGTTTTGGGGCTCAACATGCTGTGTGAATCCTCGCGTTGTGGGTCGGCACCGTGCGTCACCCAAGAACCTGGCCGATTCCCGTGACCATGTCCACAGCGAGCGGCGAACCACCAGACTTTCGCTTCGAGCCGTCGGCGGCATCAGCACGGTACCGCCGATGCCATGGAGGCCTATGCGCCGCGACCCAGCGCTCCTGCCGCCTGGCCTCCTAGTTGCGCAGCGCGACGACGACCGTGATTTCCGGATCAAGAACCAGAGTCGCGGGGCCGAGCACCACCCGCGTTGGCTGGGTCTCAGGACTGCGCACCTCAAGCTCGTGCAAGCGATCGCTGCGGATGCGGAGGTGCAGGTGGTTGTTCGCGTCGGGTTGCCGGCTAAAACGACGCTTGTTCGGCGGCGCCAGGTCGGCAGGTTGCAGCGACACGAACTCGAACGCGCTCTTCCAAGGAACACCGTTCGGCCGCACCAGCCGAAGCCGCACGGGCAGCAAGTCTTGGTTTAGGTCGAATAGCTCCACGTTGGTCGCTTCGAGATCCTCCGGCGCGAGCAGCACGGAGAATTGCTCAAAGTGCAATTGCATGAACGGTCGGCTTTCCATGTCGCGCAGGAGCAACCCGTTGCTCTGGTTGTCGAAGTTGTCGTAAGTCCCGCTCTCGAAGCCGCTGCTCCATTCGATGGCAAGAACTTCTGCGTCATCCGGAAAGCGAAAGTTCAGGAGAAGTGGGGCGATGCTCAGCGTGGCCGTGACGCGACGAGCTTTCAGATTCGCCGAGACTTTCGCGAATTGCGGTCGTTGCCAATGACTTTCCGTAATGGCGGCCTCTGAATCGACGATCACTCGACCTTCGTGATCGGTCGAAAACACAGGTAGGTAGGCATGGCCAACTTGCACCAGCGGTAGATCGATGGCCGGCGTGCCGTCAGGGTTCAGCACGGACCAGGAGGTTGGATTCCGTCTCTGCAACCGGATGATCAACGGCTCCTCGCGCTTGTTTCTGACCTCCGTGTCGCTCAGCGAACCAAAGACGAAGTCTGGATGGATCACGTGCAGTGCGATGTCGGACTCCGAGAAGTGGCACTGTGCTTCGCCATGCTCATCCGTCCGCGCGAGTGCGGAGCCCGCGACGTTGCGGAGAGTCTTGGTCAGTTGCAGGATCCAAGCCCCGTGGACGGGTTGATCGTCTTCGTCGAGAACTCGAACGAGCGCGTTGCGAACGGGCGCCGACTGCAGCCGCACGACGGGTGATTCGCTGGCAGCGAGCAAGTGGGGATCGAAGACGAACTGGGTGACGTGCTCCGCTGCACGAACTCGCAAGACGACGGGTTCGTCTCCGCGCGGACCGAGTGTGATCTGGCCCTTGGAGTCGCTGCGCATCGAGGTCTCGGGGCGCGCGGTGATGGGGATCTCCACCTCGTTCATCCAGCCTGCAGCTTCAACCCCGAACAGTTCCACGCTTGCACCTGCAACGGGCTCTCCACTGGCACTAGCGATACGCAGCGTCCACGGAGGCTGATCTTCCGCCTTACTGCGCATCGCTTTCGGAAGTCTCAAGAACCAGACCTGACCGTTCACGATCAATTCACCGGTCATGCCCTGTGCCCATGCCGCGACAATCGGAGTGCTCGTGCTGTGTTGCAGCTGAGCTGCGGGCGCGCAAACGACGGCGGTTCGCCCATACTTGTAGGTGTAGACGGCGCGCACAGGCGTCGTCGCCGGATCCGCTGCGTGACTGCTTGGCCAGTCGGCTTTGAGGCTCTCGCTTCCTGGCCACGGTTCGCAAGTCAAGGTGACTTGATCCGGGGCGCCAACTGCGGGCCAAGGGGCACTGGTGTGCGCCGAAAAGTAGCCGGGCGAACGCGCGAGAAAGACGTAGCGATACGGTGCGAGGGCGATGCCGTCATGTGCGAAGGGCATCCGTTGCCCGCGCATTCCAAATTCGTTCGCGCGACGAGGTTCATGGCGTGCTATGGAAAGCAACGCGCGCGACATGCTGGACGTAAGTGGTCTGGGAAGAATCACTTCAACAAGGCCGTCCGCGCCAACCTCAAAGAACTCTCGCTGTGATGGATTCCAAGCGCTCAGGCCGGCGTCAACCACTGTTCCCTCGGGTGCCCCCTCAACTCGCACGGCGACGCGCTC
>CBESZZ010000246.1:0-6203 GCA_965534055.1 uncultured bacterium
GACCGCACCGGCCGGCCGGGCACGGCCCCCATGACCACCACCGTCTGCTCACCCACGCGATCGGGGGCCGCCGTCATGACTTCGGGCACCGGAAAGCCGGCGGACCGAAGCTCCCGGAGCATCGCGCGCTCGTGGGTGGCGCGCCCACGATGCCGACCAGACCGGAGTTTTACGAAGATCGCCATGACGCCGTCGCTCGCTGGCACATAGACCGTTCGGCGCTGCGGAGTGCACCGGACCGTCCAGCCCACACGGCCCGCGGCGGCCGCTATCGCGCGGCCTGCCACCCCGCCATGGGCCACTGGGCTGGGCAACTTTGGCCACGGTTCTTCGTTGGATTCAGTCTGCACGCGGTTCACATTGTTGCCGACTCTACGGGCGCGAGGTAGGTTTCCTCGCCCTCTCCGACTCACTGCGGTCCGGATCCATGAAGAACGTGCTGTCATCCGTCGATGACATAGAAGTCGCCAACCAGCGATTGCTCCCCGGCCCCAAAGAGTTCGTGAACTCCCACGCCACCAATCCGTCCACCTTGTGCTCCGTCGGACTTCCGACATGAATCCCAACCAGGTCCTCGGTGAGGAGAATCCCTTTGAGGCCATGCACGCAAGGTTCGACCTCGCGGCAACCAAGCTCGGTCTCGAGCCCGGCCTCTACAAGATCCTGCGGACGCCCGATCGTGAATTGACGACGGCGATCCCGGTGATGATGGACGACGGCACGGTGGAAGTATTCACCGGCTACCGCGTTCAACACAGCACCGCACGCGGGCCGGCAAAGGGTGGAATTCGTTTCGCCACCAACGTCAACATCGACGAAGTGCGAGCACTCGCGGCGTGGATGACTTGGAAGTGCGCCGTGGTCAACGTGCCGTTCGGCGGTGGCAAGGGTGGGGTCATTTGTGATCCCTTCAAGCTCTCGCCGGGCGAGATGGAAAGGGTCACGCGACGCTACATCGCAGGCATCCTCGACATCATCGGTCCAGACCGTGACGTGCCCGCACCCGACATGGGCACCAACGACCAAGTCATGGCTTGGATCATGGACACGTATTCGATGCATGTTCGCCAAACGTGCACCACGATCGTGACCGGCAAGCCCATCGGCATCGGTGGCTCACTCGGTCGTCTCGACGCGACGGGACGCGGCCTGCAGA
Organism: uncultured bacterium; assembly: GCA_965534055.1. Lineage (GTDB taxonomy): Bacteria > Planctomycetota > UBA1135 > UBA1135 > UBA2386 > CBESZZ01. The sequence goes on from CBESZZ010000246.1 coordinate 1,157, forward strand.
TCTGCACGCGCGAAGCCCTCAGCGAATTGAAGATCGACCCCACCACCTGCACCGCAGCCATCCAAGGCGCGGGGAACGTGGGGCAAGTCGCAGCAAGCTATCTCTCGCAAATGGGCGTGAAGATCGTCGCGATCTCCGACATTCGCGGTGCGATCGTCAACTGGGACGACGGCATCGACGTCGAGAAGATGCGCGCACACGTTTCGAAGACGCGCTCGTTGGACGGGCTCGAATCCGGCGATCGCATCACCAACTCGGAGCTGCTCGAACTGCCGGTCGACATCCTGGTGCCCGCGGCCACGGAGAACGTGATCACCAGCAAGAACGCTGCCAACATCAAGGCGAAGATCGTGACGGAAGGCGCAAACGGCCCCGTCACCGCCAAGGCCGATTCGATCCTCGACCAGAAAGGCGTGTTCGTCGTTCCCGACATCCTGGCCAATGCAGGGGGTGTCACGGTGTCCTACTTCGAGTGGGTACAAGACCGCATGGGATACTTCTGGTCGCGCAAGGACGTCGACGACCGCATGGAAGAGATCATGGTCAGCTCCTTCCGCGACGTCGTCGACATGGCGAAGCGGTTCGAAGTGAGCAACCGCATCGCGGCCTACATGCTCGGCGTGGATCGCGTCGCATCGATCACGCGCATGCGTGGTCTCTACGCGTAGCAGACATCCCGCACCCCGTGACCGCTGGTCAGTCGTCCAGCGGCACGATGCGGCGCGGCTTGCCTCGGTAGCCCACTTCGAGACGCCAAACGCGGCGGTCGGGCATTGACGCACGCAGCAGGGAATTTTCGCGATCCGTGCGCTCGCGCGCCCAGACGATGTCGGCTGAGTCCAAGTCCGCGCGGTTGAAGACGTATTCGTCTTCAGCAGAACTCGCAGGCCCGTACCGGACGAACACGAGGTCGCGCCCTGGCGACGCTTCCAGGTCTTCGGCCACTGCCGTGCGATGGCGACGGTTGTGCTGGATGTCGGCGACGGCAGCGAAGACGCCGTAGGCTGCTTGCACGGTGAGGACAGCGAACAGCACCATCAGAATGCGCGAGCGCTGACGACGCCATTTCCGATGGGCACACAGCACCCGCACACCCCCAATCGTCAGCAACAAGAACGCGCCGGTTACCGGTGCTGAGTAGTGCGGGAACGCGGCGAACGACACCAAGTGGTTCAGCACCATGAGGCCCACCAACAGCATGGCCAGTCGGTGCCACGGTCGAGAGTTGGCCCAAAGCACGCACGCGAACGGCAGCGTGAGGACCGGCCCCAAGAAGAAGATCCAAGTGCGGCCGAGCTTGTTCACTGTCGCCACCGCAAAGCCAGCCACAGAGTGGTGACGCTCGGCGAACTCAAGCTCCTGCCCGCCGTACCATGCCGCGAGTTTGACGCACGACCACTCCACGCCGGATCGCGCCTCTTGCCACACGAGCAGCGGAAACACGCAGTACTGCTCGTAGTGCAGCTTCCAGGGCAACGTCCATGGGCTGCCGGTGACCGCGAAGTTGTAGCTCTTCATGAGCCACAACGCGGTGCCCCCCAGAACGACGGTCGGGAGCGCTGCAAAGAAGATCGTGCGGCGTCGACGCCCCTGCGGTGTGCGCAACGCCGTCCAGGCCAGGATCGCGAGGACCGGGATGATGACGATCAGTCCCTCTTTAGGACGCGTGTTCGCCAGGACGATGCCACCCACCGCGAACGCGACACCCGCAAGAAACCGAACCGTGCGCACGCTTCGGCGAGCGGACACGAATCGCTGGGGTGTCAGCAGGCGCGGCAACGATCCAAGCACCAATGCGCCGGCTCCTGCGGCCATGGCCCCGCCCCAGTAGGACTGACTCCAGTAGCCGAACTGTGAATTGGCGTACGCGTTGCCCACTACAACAAACTGAAGCGCCGCGATCATGCCCCCGACGAGGGACCAGTAGCGCGGGACCAATCCGTCAAGCATCCAGACCAGGGCCGCAATCATCGCCGCCACGCCCAGCCAAACGCCCAAGATCGGGTGCCAGAGCCACTGACCTAGCGCGAGCACCAGTCCTTGAGCCGGCGGATACTTCGACTGATAGCTGGGCGTCTGCAGCTGGTGAATCGTCTCGAAGTGCTGCCAGTGCTCAGGGGTCGGATTCGTCAACCGCCCGGACGCGAAAGTATCCGCGCTCAGCAGGTAGCCGAACTCGTCATGGGCGTTGGGAACCGGCGTGCCAGCGAACAGCGTCGGCAGCACACAGAGCACGAGCGCCACGCAAATCGGCACGCCATAGCGAACGATCCGTCTGAAGCGCGGCGCGGTGACGTGGGCCTCGGGCACCAGTATTCAGCGTCAGTCGAACTTGCGCTTGCGGATCTTCTGGATCAGCTTCGTCGACGAGTGATCCTTCTTGTCGCCAACAAACACCGCCTTGATGCCGGTGGCCTTCAGCGTGTCCTTCTCCGGCAGGGTCTTCAGCGTGTATTCCGTGCCCTTGGCGTAGAGGGTGGGCTTGAGCTTCTCGATGAGCTCGTCCGCGGTCTCGCTGTCGAAGGTCGTCACATAGTCGACGAACCAGAAGCTCGAGATCATCTCCATGCGCTCGGCGAGCGGCACGAGCGGGTGGCCCTTCCCCTTGAGATCGAGGGTGGACTTGTCGCCGTTGAGCGCCACGACCAGGAAGTCGCCACGAGAGCGAGCATCCTCGAGGCTGCGCACGTGACCCACGTGGAGCAGGTCAAACACACCATTGGTTAGAACGACCGACTTTCCTTGGAGGGTGAGCCCGCCAAGGATTGCCGCGAGGCTCTGGTGGTCAGAGATGACCTTGTCTTTCGAGCGCAACTTGCTGGGGACTACGACCACGACGAACCTCCGGACCACGGCGAGATGAACGAACCCTTTCCCCCCAGGCCTCGCTAACCCGGGGTACTGGGCGCCCGCAAGATAGCCCGGAGTCCGGGCGTGGGCCATGCTCAATCTGCGGCCATGCAGCACTTGCCGGAAACTCCACCGTGAGGTGGGGGCATTCGTGCTCCAGAGTTTGTGCGTGCCCCCGCGGCGCTCTCACGACAGAGTGCGCACGAAACCCGTCTTCAGCACTTCCTCCCAATCAGGCGCGCGCCTGCCCCATGTTCGATCTTTTCAGCACCGCCGCCCGCCGCGCGGACGCCAAGAACGAGATTCTGTCCGGCCTCACCGTCGCGATTGCGCTGGTGCCCGAAGCCATCGCGTTCGCTTTCGTGGCCGGCGTCCCGCCGCTGAGCGGCCTCTACGCCGCATTTTCGATTGGGCTGATCACAGCGCTGTTCGGCGGCCGCCCGGGGATGATCTCCGGGGCGACCGGCGCGCTCGCCGTCGTGCTCGTGCACGTCGTGAAGATCGGCCGGGAGCGCGGCGAAGCGATGGGCATGAGCGCGACGGACGCGGACGGACTGGGCTTGGAGTTCCTGTTAGCCACGGTGGTGCTCGCGGGGGCCATACAGCTGGTCTTGGGCCTCCTGCGGCTTGGACGCTTCATTCGATTGGTGCCCCACCCCGTGATGATGGGCTTCGTCAACGGCTTGGCGATCGTCATCCTGCTCTCACAGCTCGGGATGTTCCGCACCCGTACGGACGGCGAAATGGGTCCGTGGCTCACGGGGACGCCGATGGCGATCATGATTGGCCTGGTCATCTTGACCATGGCCATCATCAAGTTCCTGCCGAAGGTCACGCGCGCCGTTCCATCGTCGCTCGCAGCGATCTTGGTCGTGACCGGGATCGTGTTTCTCGGGCTACAAACGCAGACCGTCGGCGACCTGGCATCCGTGAAGGGCGGCTTCCCCACGCCGCACGTCCCCGACGTGCCACTGGACTGGGCCATGTTCTGGGCCATCGCGCCCTACGCGATCATCGTCGCGCTGGTGGGCCTCATCGAATCGCTGATGACCCTGCAGCTGATCGACGAGATCACCGAGACCCGCGGCCGCGGGAACCGCGAATGCGTCGTCCAAGGGATCGCCAACATCGTCACGGGCTTCATTCGCGGCATGGGCGGCTGCGCGATGATCGGGCAAAGCCTGATCAACATTCAGTCCGGTGGACGGGGTCGCCTCTCAGGAGTGACCGCGGCCGTGGCTCTACTCTTGTTCATCCTTGTTGGCTCAGAGTTCATCGACCGCATCCCCATCGCCGCTCTGGTCGGCGTAATGTTCATGGTCGTGATCGGCACGTTCGAGTGGGCAACCTTTCGAACGTTCGGCAAGGTGCCGAAGTCAGACATCTTCGTGATCGCGGTCGTGACCATTGTCACGGTATGGCAGGACCTGGCCATCGCGGTCATCGCCGGCGTCATCACCTCCGCCTTGGTCTTCGCTTGGAAGAGCGCCCAGCACGTGCGTTTGGGCATCGAAGAGCAAGATGATGGCAGCTGGATCTGCCACCTCCACGGACTGCTCTACTTCGGTTCGGTCCGAGAGTTCTCAGACCGCCTCGCGCCGTCCAAGGCTCCAGATCTTGTCGTCGTCGACTTCCTCGATGCCCGCGTCTGCGACTACTCAAGCTTGGAGACGATCAACAGCTTGGCGGAACGGTACCTGGCTGCCGGCAAGACGCTGAAGCTGCGGCACTTGAGTCCGCAGTGCCGCAAGCTGCTGAAGAACGCGGAGAAATTGGTCGAGGTGAACATCATCGAAGATCCCGACTACGCGGTCGCGAACGTCTAGAGAGCGGCTCGGCGACCGGCGCGGACTGCGCCACGGTTTCCGAAATGGGCTGGGGATACACAGGACCCCCGAAGGGATTCCTCAAACCAAACGACCCGCTGCGGTCATTCCAACATCACTGCAACGATGCAGAGACGGCGGGAGGACTGCGAAGCCTCGTCGTTGGTTTCGATCCGCGCTTCGCGGGGTGGCCAGTGAAGCGCCGCGCGCGGAGTCGGTGGATCTTCTAGAGCCTGCGCGTGGGTCCGACCCGGCGCAGGCTGGTTCTGTCTGACAGGAGGAACGATGTTCCCCATGACCGATCTTCGTCACCGCGTGGCGCGCCACGCGCGTCCCCAACTCATCTCAGCGCGCACGGCGGTAGCCGCTGG
>CBESZZ010000247.1:0-6182 GCA_965534055.1 uncultured bacterium
GAAACTCTGCTGGCGCTCGCCGACAAGACCGCCGGGATGCCGATGCCCGGCTACACCCACCTTCAGCGTGCGCAGCCAATCACCGTGGGGCACCACGTGATGGCCTACGTGGAAATGCTGGGTCGGGACGCGGAACGCTTGCTCGACGCCGCCGAACGCATGGATACCTGTCCGCTGGGATCTGCAGCCCTCGCCGGCACGGCGTTCCCCGTGGATCGCAAGGCGATCGCCACGGCCTTGGGATTCGAAAGCGGCCCGACCCGCAACAGCCTCGACGCGGTCAGTGATCGCGACCATGTGCTGGAGATCCTGTTCGCGTGCTCCACGACGATGCTGCATCTGTCGCGGCTGGCGGAAGACTGGATCTTCTTCTGCACGAAAGAGTGCGGCTTCGCGACGTTCGGCGACGCGGTGTCCACGGGCTCAAGCCTCATGCCGCAGAAACGCAATCCGGACGCAATGGAGTTGATCCGCGGCAAGACAGGCCGCGTCGTCGCCAGCCTGACCGGAATCATGATGGTCATGAAGGGACTGCCGATGGCCTACGACAAGGACCTGCAGGAAGACAAGGAGATGCTGTTCGACGCGGTGCAAACCACGCTCGACGTGCTGCACATCGCGGGGACCGCGACCAATTCGATTCAGTTCGATGCTGATCGGTGCCTTGAAGCCGCTGGCGATGGCTTCCTCGACGCCACCGACCTGGCCGACCTGCTGGTTGCGGCAGGCGTGCCGTTCCGCGACGCCCACGACCGCGTCGGCCGCGCGGTGAATCGAGCGGTGGAATACGGCGTCGAGCTTCGCGATCTCCAGGAGTCCGACCGAAAGGAGCTTCTTCCCGAACTCATGGATCTCGATCTGACCCAAGAGCTCTCCGTCGATCGATGCTTGGCTCGTCGCGACGTCATCGGCGGCACTGCGCCGAACCAGGTGCGCGCGGCGATCACGGGTTGGCGCAAACGGCTCAAAGAATGGACGTCATGAGCCACAGGAACGCCAAGCCTGCCGCGGATCGCTTCACCATTCGGTCGGCGGTCGTCGCCGATGCGCAGCGCATCCTGCAGCTGGTCAATGAGCTGGCTCTGCGTCAGGTCATGCTGCCGCGCTCTCCAGCGTCGGTCATCGAATCGATCCGCGACTTCGTAATCGCCGAACGCGACGACGGTGCATTTGCGGGCTGCGGTGCATTGGCGGTCACGTGGAGCGACCTCGCGGAAGTGCGGTCGCTGGCGGTGAATCCCGACCTGCAAACCAAGGGGCTCGGGCGGCGCATCGTCGACCACCTTGTGGAGGATGCCGAACGCCTAGGAATCCCGCGGCTGTTCGCGTTTACGTACGTTCCGGAGTTCTTCACCAAACTGGGATTCAGCGAGGTGCTGCACGAGAGCCTGCCCCACAAGGTGTTCGCCGACTGCAAATACTGCCCGAAGTTCCACGCCTGCGATGAGATCGCCATGGAACGCGTGCTAGACGCATCGGCGCCGAGCGAACCTCTATTCACCAAGCCGCAACGCGTGCCCCGCCAGCAGGCAGACGCTGCGGCCACGGCACTGCAAAGCGCATCGGGTACCGCAGGTTTGCCCAACCGAATCATGACGTCGTGATGTCTCGACCGGAAGTTGATCTGTGCCCGAAGCTTCCCGCCGGGTTCCGTGCAGCTAGCGTCGCCACCGGCCTGAAGCCCAACCGCGATGACCTGGGCCTCTTGCTGACGGAGCAAGCCCAGCCAGCGGCCGTCGTGTTCACCAACAGCCAATTGCTTGGCGCCCACATTCCGGTGTGCCGCGATCACTTGCGCAAAACGGGCGGCATGGTGCGGGCAGTCTTGGTCAACGCAGGCAACGCAAACTGCGCAACCGGAGCGCAGGGCGAAGCCGACGCGCGACACCTGTGTACGGCGGTTGCCGAGCGGCTCGAGTGCGCACCGGCAGAGGTCCTATCCATCAGCACCGGTGTGATCGGCCAACCTCTGACAATGGCGCCCATGCTTCAGGCGCTGGATCCGTTGATCACCCGGGCACAGGAAGTCACCGCGATTGGCGCCAGCGGGCTACAAGAGTTTGCCGAGGCGATCCTCACAACCGACACGCATCCAAAGTGGGCGGCAACAGATGCACGCACCGTCGGCGTGGCGAAAGGATCAGGAATGGTGCATCCCGATATGGCGACCATGCTCGCGTTCTTCATGACGAGTGCTTGTGCAACGCCCGACGTGCTCCGAGCCGCGCTGCAGCGAACGATCGACGAGAGCTTTCATCGCTTATCCATCGATGGTGACACGTCCCCCAACGACACCGTGATGCTGTGGGGTGCGCCCGATGACGCAGTGGCAAAGGACCTTGTGGACGAGCGGGCACTCACCGCGACCGCGGTCTCCCTGTGCAGACAGATCGCTGGCGACGGCGAAGGGGCATCACGCCGCATCACCATCACGGTCCGCGGGCTGCCGACCTCTGCGGACGCTGTCCGGGTCGGGCGCGTCCTCGCCACCAGCCCGTTGGTCAAAACTGCGATCGCTGGCCGCGACCCCAATTGGGGCCGTCTCGTGGCCGCAGCGGCGCGAGCCGGGGTCCCCATGGATCCTGCAAAGATGGACGTTGCGATCGGCGGCCACGTCGTTTTCGAGCAGGGCGCCCCGCAAATCGCCGCCGAAACCCACGCCGCAGCGCATCTGCGCTCTGCCTTCGACACGGAAATCGAGATCGACTGCGGCAAGGGACTAGCCGAAGCCACGGTCTGGTCGTGTGATTTGACGGGTGACTACATCCGCATCAATGCGGACTACCGCAGCTAGCGACGCAGAGCAGAAGGCCAAAACCTTCGGTACGGCCGAAAACGCCGCTCACTGGATTAGGTCGCCACCGACGTAGCCACGAAGATGTCTGCAGCGGGCTGTCTGGCGGCGACGCCGCCTCGCGGGCAAGACCCCATCGATCTGCATCTCACCTCCGTACTCTTGAACCCCGCCGACAAGACTCCAGACCGACCCGACCTGGACGCGGACTCACCAGACGAGACCGTGAACCTGCTCGCGCAATGGCACGGTGGTGACAAGCAAGCTTTGGCCGTGCTGCTGCAGCGAGACTTGCCGTGGATTCGCCGCTTCGTTTCGACACGACTCGGCGCGTTCATGAAGTCGCGCGAACAAACCGAAGACGTGGTGCAAGACGCGTTCGTGCGTGCACTGCAGTACGGACCGCGGTTTTCGACTGAGAGCCGCGCGAGGTTCCGTGCATTGATCGCGCGCATTATCGAAAACCAACTGCGCGATCGGTACGACTGGCACGCGGCGGAGCGCCGCGACGCCGCTCGCAACGTCGCGCTGCCCGCGGATTCGGTCCTGTACCTAGACAACCCGCAGCAATCGGCGATCACGCGACCCAGCGAGCACGCGACCGAAGCGGAACGCCGCAGTTGGGTACAACTTGCCATCGAGCTTCTGCCCGCCGAAGACCGCCGCGTGATCCTCCTGCGCGAGTGGGAAGGTCTCGAATTCGAAGAAGTGGGCAAGCACATGGGGCTAAGTCCGGACGCTGCGAGGATGCGCTTTCACCGCGCGCTCCCCCGTCTGGCTCAGAAGCTGCAGGAACTCCGCTCCGGGCAAGTCACCCCGGACGACTGAACGGCGCGGTCAAGAACGAGACGCCCTCGACGACATGGGGTGTAGCGCGCCGTATCGGACGCCCCGAGTCCTGCGCTGGTCGGCGGACGCGCAATTTTTTGACGTTCCTTGTTCGGCGGCTGCGCAGGGTGCCGCTCACGGGGTGAGGTCGCGTCCCAATGGCCGCGCCAGACAACCGAACACCCCAACGACCAATGAACCATTTCCGTCCATCCCTGCTTTCCATCGCCGCCGCATGCGCCTGCTTCGCAGCCTCCAGCACGGCCCAGAACATTGTCCACGTTCCTAGCGACACGCTGGGCCGCTCCGCAATCACGTCGGAGTCCCGCTACCCGATCGCGAACGGCGCGAACCGCACGCTGATGCTGTTCGAGAACTATGACACGCTGATTCCAAACGGCCGCTCCATCTCTCGGATCGGGTTCAGACTCGATGAAGCCCGCACCGCGGCGGGCGCTCAAGTGCTGCTCGAGATCTACATGAGCAACACGCAAGTGACGAGCTCCGGATTGGATCTGAACTTCGGCACCAACTTCACGAGCGCGCGCACGCTGGTGAAATCCATGGGTTCGGTGTCCTTGCCCCCCATCACGGCCGCCAATGCCGGCGCACTGGTCTGGATCAACCTAGACACGCCGTTCGTCTTCGACGCGTCACAGAACCTCCTAGTTGATTTCGTGGTCACCGCAAACAACCAGGGCAGCGTCGCGTTCACCTATCCGCTCGACCGAGCGAGGTTCTACTCACCAACGACCGACTCCGGAGGAGCCTGCAACACGTCTGCTGGATCCCTTCCTGCTCTTTCCAGCATCGCCGCTCCACTTGGCGGCAACTGGACTCTTCGGGGAACGAACATGCCGGGCAACGCGCCAACCGCACTGCTCTTCGGCATCGATGGCATCCAAGCAGTTGGCACGCCACTCCAACTGTTTCGCCCCGCGGCGCAGGTCCAGTGCGAGATCTTCGTGAACCCTGCCGCCGTCTCGACCGTGACAGTGACCACGAACTCTAGTGGTGGGATCAACTTCAGCTTGCCAATCCCCGACGACATCTCCCTGCTGCGCCTGCCGCTCACGGTTCAGGCTCTGCATCTCGACTTCTTCGCGCAGGGCAAGTTGGTGACTTCCAACGCCCATGAGATGGTTCTCGGAGTGAACCCCGCCGTCTCCTTCATCGCAGCCTCCTCTGGACCGGCAGCGACGCGCGCAAACGTGATCCGCCGCAACAGCGGGATCGTCACGGTCTTCGACCACAACTAGCCGACGACATTGGGGGGCCGGACGCGGGCCGGCGCACCGCACACGAATACTTGCAGAAATCCCCGGGATGCTCCGTGCGCGTGAGAGGTTGATTCCGCTGTTACAGGTGGTGGGATGCGGCCAACGTGGCCCGCAACCACTCCAGTAACCGGCGCACACGTCTCCACAAACCCCGTAGCCAGCCACCTTTAGAGATGGCTCGCCGCGAACCCCGTGGCGTGTTCCCCCACCACGATTCAGGAGCTTCCCGTGACTTCTCTCCGCCTGCGATCCTCTCTTCCTCTCGTTCTCGCCTCCGCTCTGGTGGCGGGAGCATCCGCTCAGAACATCTCGACGATCCCAAGCGACCATACATCGGTGAACGGCTTCCGGGACGAGCGCAACATTCCGTTCGCCAGCGGGGCAAACCGATGCCTCATGGTGTTTGAGTCCTCGGACCTGCTCATTCCCGCCGGCCGTACGATCAGCCGCATCGGCTTCCGACTCGATGACAACCGCACAGGAGCGGCTGCGCAGATCGTGCTCGAGATGTTCATGGGCCAGACCATGCTCGACTCGCGTTCGCTTTCCAGCTCCTTTGCCACCAACTACTCGGGTGCAAGAACGCAGGTGAAAAACTCCGGCGTAGTGTCCCTGCCAGCAGTCGACGCTTCGAACCAAGGCATGCCGCTTTGGTTCAACCTGGACACTCCGTTCACGTACGACCCATCGCAAAACCTGCTCGTTGAGTTCGTCGTGACCTTCAACAACCAGGGCAACACTTCGTTCCAGTATCCGCTCGATCGCGCTGACTTCCTCTCACCGCAGCGAAACTCGATGGGTGGAGCCTGCATGAACTCCGCCGGCACCTTGCCCTCGCTCACGAGCAGCCCCGTAGCGCTAGGCTCAACCTGGACCATCTCCGGATCAAACTTCCCCGCCAACTCGTTCGGTGCGGTGATCTTAGCGTTCGATGGGCTGCAGGCGACCGGTCTGCCGCTCATCTCAATCATCCCAGGGGCGGACCCAAGCTGCGCATTCTTCGTCAACACCGTGAACGCCCCGGCCGTATCCAGTTCGATCAGCGCTAGTGGCAGATTGAACCTGTCGATTCCCCTGCCAAACGATCCGAGCCTCTCACGCGTACCGCTCACAGTCCAAGGCGCCGCACTCGACTTCTTTGTGCCTGGACAGGTCGTGCTCTCGAACGCCCACGAGATGACGGTCGGCTTCCGACCACGGATTGGCACTGTGACAAGCTCGGGCGGCCCGACGTCGACCTCCGGCTCGACGTCCATGTCGACCTCCGGCTCGACCACCGA
>CBESZZ010000248.1:0-6161 GCA_965534055.1 uncultured bacterium
AATGAGTCCCCGGCCGCTGCTGCGTTCGCGCTGACTTCCCTCGCTGCACCGCAGGTGTCTGGCGGCGGCGGCGAGAGCCTGGGCATCGCCGCAGAGGGTGGGTGGTCGGTGTTCTGGCCGTTCGATCGTGAAGACTTCGACTTGCTCGACCCGTGGTTCCTTGGCGCGATTCCGGTGGTCCTGGCGGTTTGCGTCTACAGCCTCGTGCGTCGCCGCGCGGCGGTTGAGTTCGCCGACCCGCTCACCATCGGAATGGAACGAGGAGTCCCGCTGCCAACCACGCCGCGGGTGATGTTGCGGTGGTTGCCCCTCGTCTTGCTCACGTTGGCGTTCGTTGTGCTGAGCTACGCGCTGGCTCGACCAGTCTTTCGGGAACTCGTGCCGCTGCAATCCGAGGGCGTCAACATCTTGCTCGTGCTCGACACGTCTAGCTCGATGAAGACGCGAGACATGGATCGCAGGGGGAAACTGCGCATCGTGGCCGCCCGCGAACAGGCGTTGGCGTTTGCTGAATCGCGACCCACCGACCGGGTGGGCCTGCTGACCTTCGCGCGGTTTCCCGAACTCCGGTGTCCGTTGACGCTGGATGAGGAATCGCTTCGTCGGTTCTTGTTGACCGTGGACACGGTCCCTGAGGGCAGTGCGCTAGACGGCACTGCGATTGGCGTGGCTCTTGCGGCGGCCGTGGATGCAGTCGCAGCGGGCGAGGCGGAGTCCAAGGTCATCGTGCTGCTCACAGATGGCTCGAACAACCGAGGCGAGATCGAGCCGACCGATGCAGCCAAGTTGGCGAAGGATTCCGGCATCCGCGTCCACACCATCGGCTTGGGTGGTGGCGCGCAGGGCTTGTTCGGCATGATGCCTACCGACTTTTCGTCGCTTGCGAAGATCGCAAAGATCACCGACGGACGCTTCTTCGAGGCGACCAGCGAAGCGGCGTTGGCGAACGTGTACGAAGAGATCGATCGAATGGAGAAGGTCGAGCTCGAAGACCCACGCTACCGCACCGCTGATGCCTACGGCTTGCCGCTTCTGCTGGGCCTGGCGCTCCTTGGGTTGGGATACCTCCTGGAGTTCCTATGGATTCGGGAGGCCCCTTGATGATTGCTGCTTGGTTTACCTATTTGCCGCCTGGCAGCGAAGGACTGTACTTCACGAGAGCCGAGTGGTGGCCGCTTGCTCTGGCGCTCCCGTTGTTGTGGATCCTGGTGTTCGTCGCGATGCGCAGTCGTCGTCGCCGGGTCCGGGAGTTTGGGGCGCCGGTCTACGACCGCACGCGATCGCCAGTTGCGCGAGCTACGTTGCTGACGTTGTTGGCTGCCTTGTTGTTCGGCGCTTGGCTCGACCCTCGCTACGGCGAAGAAGTCGTGGTGGTCGAGCGACGCGGCTTGGATCTGGTGTTCTGTCTCGACACGTCGCGCTCAATGCGAGCGCAAGACGTGGCTCCGGATCGCTTGACGCGGGCGAAGCAGGATATCGAGTCGGTGTTGCCCAGTCTGGTGGGTGGTGACCGCGTAGCGCTGGTCGCGTTTGCGGGTTCGGCTCGAGTGATCGCGCCACTCACCCACGATCTGGATTCATTTGGTGCGCTGCTTGCGACCGTCGATGAGAACGCGGTTCCTCGCGGCGGGTCAGACCTGGCTGCGGCGTTGGAGAAGGCACTCGAAGTGGCGGAGGCCGACCAGAGCCAGACCACCGCCGTGGTGCTCTTGACCGACGGCGAAGATCTCCAAGGCCGCGGCAAGGCTGCGGCCGAAGAGCTGGCCACCGCCGGAGTCGTGCTGCACGCGGTGGGCTATGGCACGGTGGGTGGCAGCAAGATTCGCGTGGTCGTCGACGGCGAAGAAACTTTCGTGACCACTGAGTCCGGCGAGGACGTGATCAGCGTGCTGGACGAAGACAGCCTCGATGCCATGGCGCAGGTTGCCAGCGGCGATTATTTGCGCGCGTCGTCGGTGCCGCTTCCGCTCCAGGAGTTGAAGACCAAGCGACTAGACGCGCAGCAGCAGCGCAGCTTCGATGCTGGGGAGGAGCGGGTCGGCAAGGCTCGTTTCGCATGGCTGCTGTTGCCAGCACTCTTGCTGTTGTTGTTTGACGTGTTCGCAGCCGGCGGTCGATCGATTGCCCGGTCTCGTTCGCGAGGTGTTGCATGATGAAGATTCACAAATACAGCGCAGTCTGCATCCTCTCGCTGGTCGCGTCGGCGGCAGGGCAGGACTCTGGACTGCCGATCGGCTCCACAGCGCCTGAGCAGGTGCCCGCAGTACAAGGAGAGGCAGACAGTGCTGACGTGAAGGGCTCCATGCGCACTCTGTGGAGTCGCGGCGTGAATGCTCTGCGTGAAGGCCGCTATGCGGAATCGCTGGTAGACCTGCGTGCCGCGCGGGGCCAAGAGCAAGAATCCGCGGAACTCGCGTTCGACACCGCGATGGCCGCTTGGCGCGCGGGCGAGTTCGACGAAGCAGAGACCGCTGCAGATCAAGCCGCATCGTTGTCTGACGGCGAACTCACGCCGCTGCGCGAAGGGTTGCTCGGCGCGATTCACTACAAGCGCGCACAAGACGCTTTTCGCCAAGCGCTCTCCCCGTCGGCTTCGCCGGGGGCCGCCCCCGGGAATCCCCAAGACCCGGCTGCTGGCGACCCGGCAGCAGCAGTGCCGGACTTCGCCAGCGCATTGGGGCTGTCGACGCGGGCGGAGAATGCTTTTCTTCGTGCTGCCCTAGGTGACGCGGAGAATCTTCGCCATGCGCGGAACTACGAGCGCGCACTGCAACTGTCGGCTGCGATCCGCCAGGCGATGGAGGATCAAAAGGACTCTGAAGACTCGGAGCCCGGCGAAGACGGCGAGCCCCAAGACGGCGAAGAAGGTGAAGAGGGCGAACCAAACGAAGGCGAGCCCAAGGACGGAGAGCAAGACGGCGAGCCCAAAGAGGGTTCTGACAGCAAGAAGGACGAGCCCAACGAGTCTGGCGAAGAGCCCGGCGACGAACAGGAACAACAGGGCGATCAGAAGCCCGGCGAGAAGGAAGGCGAGCAGAAGGACTCTGAAGGGGGCGAAGAACAAGGTGCGGACGACCCAAGTGGTGAGGCACCCGCACCCCCCGAGCCGTCCTCCGAAGACCCCAACGAAGACCCCAACGACGAGTCGAAATCTGACCCTGCGAAGCCCTCGGATTCGGGAGAACCCAGCCCGGAAGATCCCCAAGGTGGTGAAGATCCGGAGGGCTCAGAGCCGCCGGAAGATCCGAACTCTCCATCTGACCCGTCGCAGCCAGAGGGCGGCCCCGAAGGGGACGGCGCGGAGCAACCGCCTGAGCCCGACGCCGGCGACGCGGAAAGCGAGAAGCCCTCCGGCGCCGAGTCGCAGCCCGGTGCACCGGCTCCCGGAGAAGGCGTGGCTGGCCGTGCTTTGCGCCCCGAAGAGCGAGTGAAACTCATGGAGGCGCTCAAGGCCGACAAGGAGCGATTGCAGGAACTTCGGAAACAACAGCGCGCACGGCAGAGCCGTCCGGTGAAGAGGGATTGGTAGCCGTGCTGAGTTCTCGCGTTCTTCTTGCGGTCTTGTGCGCGTGCGTTTTCAACGCGGTCGCGATTGCTCAGCGCCCGGCGAAGGTCACGTTGCGCGGACCGTCGCCTGCCACTGTCGCGCTTGGCGCAGAAAGCCAGGCGTTGATCACCGTGTCGTTTGCGCCGTCCACACCGCGCATCGAGACCTTGCCGAAGGTTGACGGGCTTCGGTTGACGCTCAGCGCGCCATCGACGCAGATGCGTTCGTTCAACGGGCGGATCACGTCCAGTGATCACACCTACCGATTGACGATCACGCCGACCCGTGAGGGGACGTACGAAGTTCCGCCCATTGAGGTAATTCTCGGCGCAGGTGACACGCGCAGGACACCGAGTTTCAAAGTGCACGTTGTCCGTGATCTCGAAGGCGCGAAGTTCACCTACCTGGACGTCACGGCGTCGAGGCGACGGGTCTACATCCACGAGCCACTCGAGATCACGCTGGTAGCGGGCGCGGAACAGGGCCTGCGGCTTGTGCGCGAAGCGGTGCGCGGGCAGCGCTACTACTTGGTCAAGTTCGAGGCCGACTGGCTCGACAAGGCCGGGTTCGGCGAACTCGTGGACGCCGGCGATCGACGTGGTGGCCAACCCAACCAGATCCCTCTCGTCGTCAATGATCACCTGGAGTTCGCCGCGCTGGATGAGGGCGTGATGCGTGAAGGCAAGCGATACAACCAGTTCACGATCCGGCGAGAGCTGCGGCCGACGGAGGTTGGTACGTTCACTCTGGATGCTCCCATCTTGCGAACGTCCGTGGAGCAAGGCTCTGTGCGGCGCACGGTCTTCGGCGTGCAGCGCGAACAGAAGCCGCTCTTTGCCTACTCCAAATCGCTGCCCGTTGAGGTCGTGCCTCTGCCGACCGAGGGACGCCCAGCGAATTACTCCGGTGCTGTGGGGCGGTTCTCGATCAGTTCCAGCGTCGACCGACCGGAGCTTCGCGTGGGCGACGCAATCGGAGTGTCATTGATGCTCCGCGGGTCCGGCAACTTCGACTACATGCGCGTGCCCGAGCTCGACAGTTTGCCCGGATTCCATCGATTGGGAATTCGACGCGAGAGCACCAAGGAAGGGCAGCGGGTGGTCTACGACCTGCGCGTGCTCGACGCCGATGTGACCGAAGTTCCGTCGATCGATTGGAACTGGTTCGATACCACACCGGGGATCGAGCGCTACGAAGAGCAGTCGACTGCGGCCATTCCGCTCAACGTGTTGGCGAGCGACGGTGGCGGCGGTCTTGAGGTGCTTCCCGGCGACGCGAAGCCCGACGTGGTTTTGGGCGTCGACGACATCTACGACCTCCCCGCCGCGCTCAACGATGGTTCCGCCCTGGCGGCGCCGGCCGAGCCGGCCTCGTGGTTGCGCTACGCGGCTGTATTTGGGCCTTGGGTGTTCGCCATGGGGTTTGCGTTCACCACGCGGCGTCGGCGGCGTCTCGCGGGCGACGTTCAAGGCAAGCGGGAACGCACGGCTGCGAAGCACTTCCAAAGCGCGGTTCGCGGCGGCACAGAGCCGGTGCAAGCCTTGGCCGAATTCATCGGCGCGCGTTTGGGGTTGCCGGCTGCGGCGGCCGTCGATGGAGATCTCGCGTCGCGACTCGTCGCGCGCGGTGCTCCGCAGGATGTTGCCGAAGCCGCCCGCGATGCCATGCAGCGTGGCGCGGCCGGTCGCTACGGCGGAGGTGAGGGCCTATCCGCCGACGCCGCCAGCGAAGTGGTCAAGCGGCTGGGGTCAGTGAATGGTTTGCGGCTCACGGATGAGCGCGGAGTCGTGGCGTGCAGCGCGCTGCTCTCATTGATTCTCTGTCTGGTGACGGGCGCGTCGGTTCACGGGTGGATTGCCTCGGAGCACGTGCCGCTTCATGTCGATCGCTCAGTGACGGTTCAGGACCCGGAGCGGAAAGCACAAGAGTCTCAAGTTGCAGGGCAGACCGAACAACTCCTCGTGGCCTCGCGCGCTGAACTCACCGAGGCGGCCGAGCGCCTATACCGCAAGGGCGATGCGGCAGGTGCCGCCGCGGCGTTCGAGCGCGCACTCGAAGTCGGTATTGAACGCGCCCCAGACGTTCGAGAAACCGCGGCGTGGGACGTGGGGCTAGACGGCCTTCGCGAAGGCACCGCGACGCCGCGTCCGCGATCGATCGATCCCGGCTACGACGCGCGGTTGGATCAAGCGTTGGGCAACGCTCGCTACCGGCTGGGCGAAGAACGTCGACGCAGCGGGGAGCGGCGTGCATCGCAAGCAGCGTTCGCCGAGGCGAAGCTTGCGTGGGCACGCGCGGCGTTGGTCATGCCTCGCGATAGCGAACTGCAGGCGAACATCGCACTGGTGGACAAGCAACTCGAACTCGAAGCGACCAGCGACGGGTTGCTGGCTTCGTGGACCAGTTTCCGCGATCGCACGACGACCACCGAGCGACTGATTCTTGCAGCGCTGCTCCACGCGTTGGCCGCGTTGCTGCTGTTGGGTGGGTTAGCGTTCGGCGGCTTGGCGCGGCCGGGCGTGCGGTTTGCCGGCGTGGTGGTCGCGCTGGTCGCGATCGCCGTCACCATCGACTTCATGTGGCTGGATCCGCAGCGGCCCGCGCAAGGGGTTGT
>CBESZZ010000249.1:0-6156 GCA_965534055.1 uncultured bacterium
CGCACTGGGGGCCTGCCAACAAGGGGGGCACGAACACGCCGTGGGTCACGACTTGGCTCGCGGATACCCCGGACGAACGGCGAACACCGATTCTCGTTGGGCCATGGGGTGGGTTGGCGCTCAACCCTTGGGCCATTCGGATGGGTGGAGATGCCGAAGACCGGCGGTGGTTGTTAGATCCATTTGCGTTCTTCCGCGAGACCTTGGGGTTGGCGGGACGTCCGGTGCCGGACCCCATGGTGGTGAACGGCCGTCGAGTATTCCTGTTGCACGTGGATGGGGACGGCTTTGAGAGCCTTTCGACTGTCGAAGGGTCCGGGCGCCTGTGTGGTGAGGTCTTCCTCGACGAAATCATCGATCGCTATGCGTTGCCGATGACCATCAGCATCATTGTTGCATCGTTGACCGAGGACATCGCCGTTGCAGAACCAACGTTCGGTATGGAGATCGCGCGTGAGATCTTCACGCGGCCTTGGGTTGAAGTTGCCAGCCACGCGGTGCTGCACCCGCTGAACTGGCGACGGCAGCTGACTCCGAAGACGCCTCCGCGTCTGGTCAATTGGTACGACGGGCTGCAAAACTACAACCACTCCATGGTGGCTGAAGTCACCGAGTCCGTGCGCTTCATCAACGAGCGGTTGTGCCCTCCGGGCAAGAAGTGCGAGGTAATGCTTTGGTCAGGGGTGGCCAACCCGCGTGAGGATGTACTTGCCGCTGCGCGCGCTTCTGGGTGTGTGAGCCTCAATGGCGGCGTGTATCGCTTCGATGACTGGACCAACTCGGTGGGGTTCGTTCAGCCGTGGGGCAAGCAGGTCGGTGACGAATTCCAAGTCTACTGCGGCGCCGCGAACGAGAATGTGTTCGACGGGTTCTTCACGACCATGCCGAGTGCATTCAGGCATATCGAGCAGACGTTGGAGCGCACCGGATCACCGCGCATTCTCAAGCCGGCAAACCTCTACGTGCACTTCTACGTCGCGGAACGGCCGGAGCGTTTGCGGTCGGTGCAGCGGTTGATCAAGCGCTGGGCGTTTGAGGAACCCACGGCGCCGGTGCTTGCAACCGAGTTCGTAGCCGGCGTGCGCTCTGCGCAGCGGCAGTGCGAGATTTGGTCGAGCGGAGACGGGAGCTATGGGTTCCGCAACTTTGGCGGGTGCAGAACCGTCCGCTTTGACGGCGAGCATCGAGCGGTGGACGGCGCCTTGAGTCAGGGGGTGCTTGGTGCGAAGCGGATGCTTGGTTCCCTGTTCGTGCATCTCGCGGACAACGACGCCAAGCTTGTTTTCGCGTCAGCCAGCAGCGACTCATCGCTGGCGAGGCTTTCGACGAACCAGCCTGGAACACGAGGTCGCCAAGCGCCAAGTCCATTGGCTGAGGCGCGCCGTTTGATTGCCGGATCATTGTCCGGCCTAAACGATGATGGCGCCGGAGCTGCAGGTGCACCATCCAGCGCCGAGATTGAATCAAGGCCCGCCTTCCTCGGGCTGCACATCCGGGAAGCCAATCACATCCTGCGGGATGTCACCCGCTCCGAAACACAAATCATCTTTCGAAGTCGCGCAAGTTCGCGACGACTTGTGGTCTTCGCGGGAATGCGTCCTGGCGCTGTATGCGACCTCGAAGTGGACGGTGTGAGTCAACAGCGCAGTGCGAACCAACTCGGGCAGTTAGAGCTCAACGCAGATCCCGGCGACGCTCAGGTGGTGCTAACCCTCCGGTGATCGTCAAGCGCAGGAACTTCTGGCTGTTCATTGTGGCGAGCGTTGCGTGCTTGCTCGTCTTGATGGCTATGCCTGGTCCAAACCAGTTCATTGACTCGCGCACGGGTCGACGAGTGGTTCAGGCGGATGACTACCTCAAGCACGTCCGTGAGTCGGGCGATGCGCGGCGTGGCTATGACACCTTGGGGTGGTTGTTGCACGAAGCCAACGCCGACGAACGGCTGGGTCGCATTCACGGGGTGCTGTGGCGCGAACTCACGTCGATTCCAGTACGGCCGCCGTCGGAGAAGCAGCTTGAGCTTCTGGAGCACCCAGGCACGGACCCTCACCTCGTCGTGGACCTGCTTGAGGAGCTCACGGGCGATTCACCAGTCGCGGCAGCGACCGAGCAGTTCTTTGGTGAAGCGACCGATGCCATCGGGCTTCCCGATCGTCCGCTACTGACCTTCAACTCTCGCCGCCCTGGGCCTGATTTGCGCGCCATCAACCTGCAGCGTCGGCGTTCTGCCATCCAGGCGCGCGTGCAGCAGGTTCGGCAGGGTTCCGAAGTCGAAGTCGCAGGAGAACCATCAGCTGCAGCGTACGTGGGGTTGGCCGACAGCTTCGCTCTACGTGGTCGCGGCCGTGCACAGCTGCGGTGGTTGCTGCGCGGTTTCAGGGCGTGGCCGGATGATGCCGACTTGGTTGATCGACTCACGGGTTACTACCTTGCCAGCGGTCAGTTGCCTGAGGCGATGGCGGTCTCAACAATTACCGCCCGACGATTTGCGCACGGTGGTTTGGCAAGGCGTGCAGGCGCCAAGGAAGCGGGCGCAGATGGTTCGATTGAGCCCCAACTGCCCGCGTCGTATTGGCGACGTCACGCGGAGCTTGCACGTTGGAGCGACGCAGCTACTGACGAGCTGACCGCGCTCAAGCAGATCCTGATCATCGAAGGTGATCTCGACGCACGCAAACGCATCGTCGATCTCTACGTATATCTGGGGCAGCCTGAACGTGCAGTGGAGCACGCCGAACACGTGGCATTGATGGACGGTACGGAGGCCTCGATGTCGTTCGCTGCGGACCTTGCATTGCGCGGGGGCAACGTCGACGAGGCTCTTGAGTTCTTTGACCGGCTAGCGGAGAGCACGGGTGACCACGCAAAGTGGTTGTCGCACAAGGCCGAGGTGGCGAGCCAAGACCTGCGAATTGACGTGGCTTGTGATGCCTACGAACAGCTGTTGGCGATCGAGCCCAGCGAGTCTGTGATCGAAGCCCTCGAGCTGCTGTATCGACGCTCCGATCAGGCCCGCAGGTTGGCGAACCTGTACGCCTGGCGGGTCGCGCGTGACCCTGAGAATCAGCTCGCGCGTTACCAGGGCGTCAGCCAGTACTCCGCTCTGAAAGAAGAAGGTTCGGCGCAATGGCTCGCGATGGGCGCTGGTCGTGACGAAACCGTTCCACCGGCGTTCGTACCCTATTCCAAGCGGCGTGAAGTTCTCGAAGAGGCCCGCGCTCTGGTCGCACATCCGGAACCTGATGCCGCTGAAGTGGACCGTGTCCTGCAGGGTTTGCGTGGCATGTTGGACGCAGCGGCAGCTCGTGACGCGGCCGACGAACTGCTTGAGCGGGCGGGAGATCGCTTGCTCGCGTCGAAGCTTGGGCAAGAGCTTGCGTGGCGCACCGGTTCACCGGAGGCTCGGGCACTCTCCATGGAGCGCTTGGTGGCGCGCTTCCCAGATTCCCCGAACCTCGTCACCCATTGGATGGGCTGTTTGGCTGGCGTTGAAGACGTCCCCACGCGAATTCGGGCGTACGTTGCGAACCTGGATTTTGATCCGGGGGACGATGTTGGTCGCGAGGAACTTGCCGTTCTCTACCAGCTTGCTGGTGAGTGGGACAACGCCACCGTGCACTGGTTGAAGCTCGCGTCGCGGCCCGGCTTCAGGCCGCGAATCGTCACGAACCTAGTGGAAGCGTTGTTCCAGGCGGGCCGTGACAGCGAAGCCGGTGAGTGGCTGGACAAGCTCGCTTCTTCACCAGATGCAACGCTTGAAGATCGCCTGCGCGCAGCGGAGTCGTTCTTCGGGCACGAACGCTTCGATCGCGCTCGGGGATTCTACTTGGCCGCGCTGCGCGAAGACCCGGATGAAGAACTGGCGCTTCTGCGCCTTGGCCAGATCGACAGTTGGAGCAACGCGCCGAACGCCGCCATTCCATGGTTGGAGCGCCGCCTGGAGATTACGGATGATCAACGTGTAGAAGTCGAGTTTCTGCTTGGCGAATGCTATTGGTCCGTTGATCGAGGCGACGACGCACGCGCTGTGCACGCAACTGCGTTGGCCCGACTCTTGGAAGCGAACGATGAGACGGGCGAAACGCTGTCCATGGTTGCCAAGCTGAACGCGCGGTTGGGTAACAGCGAAGCCGCCAAGGTCGGTTACCGGGAGTTGATTCTGCGCGATCCGGACAACGTCTCTGTCGCGCTCGACTACGTCGAACTGCTTCTTGCCGATCGCGAACTGGGTGCCGCGGACGACATGCTGCTGACACTCGCGGATCTGCGAACGGGCAACGTGCGCATCCTTCGCACAGAAGCGCGGCTGCGGATGATGCAGGAACTGCCTGCTAGCGCGGTGTCATCGTTGGAGGAAGCGGTTGTTGCCGCCGAGGACGCTGACAGCAACGCCGCGGAGATTCACGCCGACTTGGCCCGTGCACGAGAGGCTGCGGAGGATCCGTTCGGCGCAATCGATGCTTACCGTCGTTGGGGTGAACTCAAGCCAGACTTGGTCGACCCTCGTCGAGAAGTTCAGCGCATCGCCGACGACGTGTTGCACAGAGTAATCGCTGAAGTGGAGACCAGAGAAGCCGGTTCCGACAGCTCGTTCGTCTGGGCCCTAGGAGCCTCGATTCGGGTGTGGAAAGCCGCGCGATTGGTCGCGCGTGTTGCCTCAGGGAGTTACGAGGGAAGCGCTGGTGCAGCGGCTGAGAACTTTGGCACTGGTCTCGTCGACACGAAAGTCACCACGCTCGACCTTGGGATGACCCACGAAGGGCGAGGTCCTGGCGCGTTTGGTGGTGGGCTCATTTTTGCCGCCGGATCTGGCGTTGATTCACGGCCAGGCTTGTGGACGGCTGGAACCTACCGCTTGGCGGACAGCCCGTTCGTTGCGATCGAAGGACAGGCTGTGCTCGAAGAGCCGTGGTTGGATCCAGCAGGAGCCGCCGCTTTCGACGGTCGACGCACCGGGCTCGAAGTGTCCGCCTACGGTGAATCGTCCGACGGGGTCTGGTTGAGCGGTCGTGCAGGATGGCACCGGCTTGGGCTCGATGCGCCGGATTCCGGCCGCGCCCGCGACTCGCAGGTGCTCGGCGAAGCCAGCGTCGGGTGGCGTTGGACGGACGGTGTCCCGGCTGTCGCAGATCGGCCGCGTTACCGCCGGGCGCCAACGGGCCCTCGCGGTCCGTTCTTGGATGCGGAGCCCGAAGACACGCCGGGTCCTTACTGCAACAGCTGGGTGACTCTGCAGACTGTCACCCTGCACGACGATGCACGCCTAGTGGACCTGCTGCCGATGGCGCAGCGCACAGAGAACATTCTGCTGTCCACCCGGGTCGACTGGCACATCGCCCGTGATCTTGGCGTGGGCGTTGAAGCATTCATTGGTCGTGAGCTGAGCACCAGCACGGCGGTTTGGGGGATGGAAGGCCGCGCCACATGGCGCGTGAACCAGACCTACGAGTGGAGTGCGGGTCTTGGCTTCGGCGAGACCAGCGGTCGCGGAGCGGGGCAGAACGGCAGTTCGTTCCATGGCCGAGTCCAGGGGGTGGTTCGCTTCTGAGCCAAGCACCATGACTCGTCGTCCTGCAGACTGGCTAGACCTCGATGAGGTCCCCGAAGAGCGTGGCTTGGGTTGGCCTTCGCTCGCCGAATCCGAAGCGGATGGCGGGCCGAAGGCCAAGTCCAGCGAAGACTTCGTGGCGTACATCAAGTCGCTGCAGGCCGGCGGTGCGTCGACAACTAGCGAGCCGGAGGCTCTGACCGTAGCGACGGGCGAAGGGCAGCCGTTGGTCGTGGGCAGTTTGCGGCCCTCGATGAGCGTTGAATCGGATCCTGAAGCGCAGCGCTTGGTGCGCGAGCGTGGCGAAGAGGGTGGTGAACCGTCGGGCGAAGAACTGGTGGAAGTTGGCGAAGGGCCCAAAGAACCCGTCGCCGACTCCTCGTTGCCGTTCGATCTGGTCGAGCGGAACGCGACGCGCGAAGGGTTCTGGCGACACACCATCGCGGAGTTGCTCTTTCTGTTTGGGATCATGGTGCTCGTCGAGCTCCAAGTCGGGGACGGCGTCGTTGGCGCGTTCGGCATCCATCCACACCCCTATTGGCTGATTTTGCTGCCGGTTGCGGCTGCGCGAGGCTTGGCTGCTGCGTTGATGGCGGCTGGGGTCGCCA
>CBESZZ010000250.1:0-6140 GCA_965534055.1 uncultured bacterium
GGGAGAGGTCGCATCTAGGATGACTCCTTGAAACAGCATCTTGATGCCTGTCGGCAGGGTGGAAGGCACTTGGATTCGCAGACTCGTTGTGCCCATTGGGTTGGTAGGCGGCAGCGGAATGACGACGCCGGTCATTGGAATGACGAGACCGCAATCGAAGTAGGAGTACGACGGATCAGGACTGCCAAGCAACGCTGCAAACGCATTGGCAGGACCATTCGACACGATAAGATTCAAGCTGAAACCCGGATTAAGAGATCCCGTGACGTCCAAGGTCGGTGGCGGAACTCCAAGACCCGCTCCGAGATCATAGAAGCGGGGTTGGCGTGGAGCCGGCATTCCCGCCACCACGATGCCCAGCGCAGCGTCGTCGAAAAAGTCGTAGATCAAATTCGCTGGCTGGGTTGTCCCGGCTGGCCAGGAATCGAAAAGGACGCCGTTGGCCGAGAGAATTGCCGGGCTGAGTGAGGCGAAGTAGATAGCGTCGCCTTCGTTCGCCTGGTTGCCGGCAAACTGGTTCAAGGTGGACCCGGTGGTCGACAGGTTGATGTTTGCAGAATCCGCGAAGAGCGCCCCTCCTCGACCGATCCCCATCGGGGCGGCTTCGTTGCCTATGAAGTTGTTCCCGTCAATTGTGATCGCAGCGACGCTCTGGATGAACAGAGCACCGCCATCGACGGCCGTGTTGCCGTGAAAGACGTTCGCGCTGATCGTGCCCGTGTTGGCTCCGGACACCACACAACCACCGCCGCTCAGGGCGGAGTTATTTGCAAAGACGTTGCCCGTGATAGTGGGATTGACCGCTGTGCCAAGGAATCCGCCACCTAACAGGTTGGAAACATTGTTCGCGATGAGGTTATCGGCAACTGTGACAGCACTTGATGACGATGCTCGGATTCCACCATTCGGGCCATTGCCGACCACGGTGTTTCGCACGATCGCACCCAAACCTGCATTGCCGATGGAGATTCCAAGGGAATTGCCCATAACTTTATTGTCAGCAATTCGGCAATTGCGAGCCACAGAAATTCCGGTGGTGTTGTTTTGCACCACGTTACTCTCAATGGTCGACAAAACTGAAGCCACGACAATACCAAACCCCCGATTGTCGAACATGTTGTTGCTGCGAATCACCGCAGATCCTGCAGACGTGCTCACAAGCATTGCGCCTTCGGTGAACCTCCCACTACTGTTCGAAATTGTGTTGCGAAGAGCCGACACGGACATGGACGCTCCGGTAGAATGGATGGTCGCCTTTCGGCTACTCGCGGTTTGATCCATTACGTTGTCCCAGATCTCGTGGGTCGAACCACCGGCAATTTCCAAACCACCGGAGCTTCCCGTGCTCGAATTCCGCAGAAAAGTGCACCCTTGAATTGTCACCTTAGGAGAATTCACCGTTGCAGAAATGAATATTGCCGTCTCCGCATTGTCGCGAAACACCGAGTCACGGATCCAAGGAATGATTGTGTCCGCATTCACCGTCGGCCCACTGGCTCCACCGAACTCAACGACGCATCGATCGAGGGCGCAACCTGAGCTAGCGGTCCCATTCGTAGCCTGGGTAGTAAATCGAATCGAGGCCCAGGGCATGACTGTCGGATTCGTTTGCGAGGCTGTGAAGACAATCGGCTGGCTCGCCGTCCCCCTGGCTGAAAGCGTTCCGCCGCCGAACACCGGTGAACCCACGTCAATCCCCAACCCGGGGTCAAGACACACCGCCACACCCGGCTCGATTGTGAGGATCGCGCTCGAACCGATGATGATCGACTGGGTCACTCGGTAGGGGCTCCCGGCGAGGGTCCAGGTGGTGTTTGCGGTGATCACTCCACCAACCGCGGTGCCCAGTCCAGAAGTACACTGAGAGGGAGCCGGAGACGGAATGGTCAGGGCGAAAAGAAAGAGCGGGAGAAAACGTGCGGTCATGATGATTGGAACTCCTTGAAACAACTAGGCCCCCCAATCAGCGATCGCATTCCCGTCAGGTTACACAAAATGGTTTAGCAAACCGCTCGCGACGAACAACGTCGGAGGATCGCCTTCGCGACGAGCCGATCGTGCGTTTACCACCAATGCTTGCACGAAGGCCGGTACACGATGTCCCGGAGCACTCGACCGAAGGGTCGCTCGCTAGCACACGCGTTCAGACAACAAACGCGCTCCGAACCAGCCTGCAACCGCGACCAAGAGCGCCGCTCCCAATGCGAGGAGCCCGTTGCGCGTCGCGACCTCGGCGGCGTGCTCGCGGGGCTGAAGCTCGGCCTGCAAACCCTCCAGGTTGCCCTGCAGTGCGGCGGTGAGTTCAGCCTCCGGAGCGAGCTCCAGGGCTCGCTCATACTCTCGTCGCGCCCCCATAAGGTCGCGCTTGCGCCACCGCGATGATCCAGCCAGGTACCGCAGAAGGGGCGTCTCATCCGAAGCGGTTGCGAGCAGTGCTAACACGTCGCTGTCGCCACCGCTGCCGTAGACCTCCCGCGCCTGGTCTTCGATCTCGATGGGATCAGCCGCGCCTGCCATCACCGTGAGCGCCTCGTCACCAGCGGCCACGTAGCCCGCCAAATCGTGCAGATGATCCAGCAGTGGTCGATCGTCCACCAAGACGTCGCTGACCCCGTCGGGGTCTGGGAGAACCGTCGACCAACGCTGCGGTTCCTGCGCGCGCTGCAGCACTTGGCGTAGCTCTTCGCTCAACGGCGTCCGCGCACTGGCCAACGTTGCTGCAGGGTCCATTGCCACGTCGCGGCGCGCGCAGAGGAGCAGGTTGCGCGAGTTGGGAACCCGAAACACATGGCCGCTGCCGAAGACCGCCGCCATCGTCGTAGCAAGATGGTGCGGCACGGGATCCGCAGGACTCAGGCCACCGGAGTTCACGGAGACCACGCCACCGGGTCGCAACACGCGCCGCACAGCGGTGAAGAACTCCAGGCTGCCAACGTGAGCAGGGATGTAGACCTGGCGTTCGTAGGCGTCCACGAGAACCACGTCGTAGGTTTCGTCAGGTGCGTGATTGACGAACACCCGGGCGTCCAGTCCAGCGAAGACGCGCGTCGTAGATGGACGGGTTTCGAACCAACGTTCGCCCAACTCAACCACGCCGGCATCCAGCTCGACCGCGTCGAACCGCACGTTGTCGAACGCGTGCCCGAACAACCGATCGAAAGTTCCGGCCGCATCCCCCAAGGACAACACCCGCAGCGGTTGGCGAGCGACACCGTCGCCCGCTAGGAAAGGCGCGATCGTGTGCCAGTCGTAGTAGCGACCGCCCGTCCAAACCGTGCCCTGCAACTGCACGCTGTGGAACGAGTCCAAACCCTCGTTGATCGCAAGAATCCGCGCATCCTGCGACTCGACATCCAGCACCTGGAGGAACTGGTAGGCGCTCTCCAGTTCATCGATCAGCACCGTCCCCTCGGCGGCTGGCCGCAGAATCGAAGCGCTGAACCACGGACTTCCCACAGCGAGAGCCAAAACGCCGAGCAAGGCCGCCGCCTGCGCAGAAGCAGGTCGCGCGCCTTTCAGGCTTCGCCAAAACGCCAGCAGCCCAGCAGCGGCAAGGATCGCTGCGCACAACCACAGCGTCGCGCGGCTCCCGATTCCCGGCACAGCCCAATGCGTCGCGCCAAAGGTCCCCACCAGACTTCCCAAAGTCGAACAAGCACCGATCCACCCAACCCCGCGCCCCACGCTAGCCTGGCCACCTCGGACAACCGAGGACACCAGCAAGGGTGTGAGGCAGCCGAGCAAGAAGATCGGTGGCGCAAACAGCAGCAAGGTCGCCGCCAGAGAGCCGCGCACGAGCGCACCTTGCGCGGCGTCTAGCGGCAGATCGCGGGGCAGCAAGAATCCGCCGAGCGAAGGAGCGACCCAGGGAGTGATGCAGACGAGAGCTGCGGCCAAACCGAAAAGCACGCTGAGGCAACGCAATGCAGGGTCGGCGGCGGTGGCGGTGGCGGAGTTCCCGGCTTCGGTGGCTCCGGAAACGTCACTGCGGCTACCGGCTCGATCCGCGAGCACACCGCCCAACCAGGCGCCCAGCGCCAAGGCGACCAGGATCACTCCAATCGTGTTCGTCCACACGAACGCGCTGTCGCCGAACCAAGGTGCTAAGAGCCGAACGGCTGTCAGCTCCATCGCCATGACGGCAGCGCCTGAGAGAAACGCGAGAAGTCCAGCGAACGAACGGCTCATGACTCATCCACCCAAGAGTTTGCGCAGACCGTGCCCAAGGCAACGGTGCGAGCGCGAGCTGAAGTCTCACGCCAGGTACGGCGACGGCCACGAGCGTTCGACGCCCATGACCGCTACGTGTCTATCCCATTACGGACTGAATCCGTGGCTCACTTCTCGCCGGCCTCGTCGCCACCCTTAGGGACCGCACCTTCGAAGACCACGGGGAACAGGTAGTTCGTGTCGTACTTCGTGAGCATGGGCTCAAGCATGACTTCGAAGTTTCGGTCTCGCTTCATCGCGACGGCCTTGCCGTTGATGACGATGGTGAACTCTTTGTTGAGGTCCACCAGCGCGTCGTTCAAGCGCAGCACGAAGGTTTCGATGCTGGTCGCGTCGACAGTCACACGGTTCTTTTCACGATCCGCAGTGACCACAAGCTTGGGACGGTCTGCGTCAGCAACCCCTTCAAGCGCTTCCATCGTGCCGATTTCGACCCAGAAGCCGCGGCGGAAGAGGTTGTGGTTCGGCTCCAGAACCACGGTGGAACGATAGAGCTTGCGGCTGGTCCTGGTGATCCACTCGGTGATGCCTGCAGCGCTCTCCTTGAACGGCGCATCGCCGGCGCCTTCCAGGATCTCGCACGCACCTTCTTCGAGCGCGTCGAGCCGCTTCTTCAGTGCATTCGCGGCGTCCGCGGTGTTGGCGGACGACACCAGGAGCACGGGCAACCCGGTGAGGCTTCCCAACCGCAGGGTCTCATCGACTTCGCTCGGTTGACGCAGAATCAGTCCGGCGAAACGGTCAGGGAAGTAGGTCGCCAAACGCAGCGCGAACGCGCTGTTGCCTGCGCCGGCATCCAGGAAAGTCTTGCTCCGATCAATTCGGAACGTGCGCATCGAGTCGCCAAACGACGCGAAGATCGCGCCAATGCGCTTGTTCTCGGTATCCGCAGCTCCCGGCTGGTTGAAGTCGGGCGTGGGATCCAGCTCCAACGAGTCCTCGATCACTGGGAAGTGAAAGAACAGATTGCCTAGTGCATCCGAGTCTTCCCACGTGGACTTGAACCGGTCCCTCGCAGATTCCCACTTGCTGTCCTTCCGCGCGGGAAGAACGACCACCGTGGTGACTGCGTCCGCTGGCTTGTAGCTCCGTGGTGCGGAGTAGAACCATTCGAATCCGTCGCGCTTGCCCTGCTTCAGCTGTCCGCGTCCCGACTCTTTCCCGTAGGGGAATGTGTTCGCGAAGACCTTCGAGAGATCCCCCACGGAGGCGAGAAGGCCGCCTTCGATCTTCGAACCCTTCTTCTCGAAGTCGTTCATGAAGTCCTCGCGATACTTCCGCATGTTCTTCGCGGCTTTCTCGCGGGCCTTGCCCTTGGAGTCGTCGTATTCGAGTTCCGACTCCAGCCACTTGGCGGCTTTCTGATTCAGACTCTTCAGTTCCGATTTGGAGAGCTGTGTTGGTAGCTCTTGAGGTTCGGCTTCACCCTGTGGGCACAAGGAAAGGACGGTAGTGGCGAGAAGGGCGTTCAGGACCATGGCAGAGGCTCAGAGGAAGGAACGATGGGATGGGTGGTCGGGGGACCTGTGCGAAGGGGCGACGACGCTGCGAAGATACGCCTCCAGCCGCGAGGCGCTGCATTTCACCGGCAAAAGTCACGCCAGTGGCCGATTTCGCGGATATTTCAGCGAGGGTCGGAACCTTTCCGAGGGCGCGTCGAAGCGGGCGTAGACGTGGATCCGCGACCCTGACGAGCGACCTGAGAGCCTCGACGAAGCAACTCCAGCGTCAACCGCCGCAACATCTTGGCCTCCGGACGAACCTCAAGCGCCGCTGTCGCTCGCTCAAGAACCGCATCCCGTCGCGCCGCGGACGCGAAGCGATCGCGCAGGACTGCGTCCACGAGATTGGTCACACTCGGACCGCTCCCGGGGACTTCGTCGAGAGCAAAGCTCTTCTCGAAAGCAGCC
>CBESZZ010000251.1:0-6119 GCA_965534055.1 uncultured bacterium
GTTTCACGACCTTCAACCCGGGCTACGTGTTGGAGTTTGATTGCGACACGGATGGTGGCGCAGGCATCAGTGGTGATGACATGGCCGGCCTGGTCGTGACGATCAACTTCGTCGGTGGATCGTCGGTTTCCGGTGAGATCACCGCCGCTGGCCCCGACCTCGGCGTGCTGAACTTCTGATCAACTCGAGCAAGCTGCTGATGAAAACCTAGTTCTCATCGACCTCGCAGAGCGGGTCCGTTGGCAATTGCCAACGGGCCCGCTCTCGTTTTGGGGATGATCCGGGTGTGTCCAGCCTGCTTTCGGCCCGCCACCCGGTGACGAGCTACACTGTCCCGTGGCAAAATTCAGCAAGCCCCACATCGCGGTGGCATGGGCCGCGCTCCTGCTTTTGGGGGCTGCGGGCGAAGCCCAGTCTCCGCTCACCACGACCTTCGCGGGTGGCAACTGGGCGACGCCGGGAAGCGCCGTCTTCTTCGATCTGCAGACCGGTGGCAGCGGCCTGTCCATCCACGCGCTCGACATTCACGACCGGGCGCTCGCCGGCACGCCGGCAGGATTGACGGTCTATCTCCGCTTGGGTCCGCACACGGGGTTCGAGACCCTGGCTGCGGAGTGGCAGAGAGTCGCCCGGGACGATGGTTCTGCGCTGAGCGCCGGCTTCGGCGTGGCAACTCATGTGCCCCTGCTCGCTCCGATCTGCTTGCCGGCCAATCAGCTGTTCGGCGTGGCTGTGGTGGGCAGCGCGACCACCGACCAGGAATACACAAACGGCACGGGCATCAATCAGGTGCACGTGGTCCCCGAGCTGAGGCTTAGTGCGGGTTCCGCGCAAACAAGCCCATTCGCGACAACGCCGATTGTTCCGCGCGTGTTCAACGGCGCGGTTCATTTCCATCCGGCTCCAGGCTGCAACCTGGTGTTTCCCGCAGGCTTGTCGGGAGTGGCGGAGTCGGTATTGCATTCCGGAACTGCCGATCGTGCGGAGCAACCGCGGCCCTTTGAGGATGGTTGGATCTTGCGCTGGAACGCGGTCGATTTGACCGGCACCACGGCCGGTAATCCCGCAATCATTTTGGCCAATCTGTCCCTTGGTCAAAGTGCGCCCCGTGGCTTGACGCCCTTCCTGCTTGGTTTTGAACAGCTGTGGTCTGGGTCCAATCCCAGTGGCTTTGCGACGAATGTTCCGCCAGGGATCATTGGAGGCGCGGAAGTCGTTCTGTCTGTGCCACACGGACTCTTGAACCCAGGTGACACCCTGCGGCTTCAGGGTCTCATGTTCGACGCAGCAATCGGTGGGCGCTTTCCCGTCTTGCCAACCAACTCCATCGAGTTTGTCCATCGCGATCCGGTGAACATCGAGGTGCGGTGTACGGGAGCCAACTCGTTCAATGCCGACACGGGTTCTGGGTTCTTCACGGTGGATCATCTGCCCAACAGCGTGCTACCGCCGATTGAATCTTTGACGTTGGATTGGGTTCAGTCTTCGAATCCTTTTCAGAGCACCATGCGGTTCGACACGGACCAATCTGGCATGGCCGATGTCTTCGAAGGTGGCAACGGTTCGTTGGTTGGCACGTGTGGGGGCACGTATCGAAACATGTCTGACTCAAACACTGGGTTGGTCTTCGACGGTACCAACACCGTGCCTGCAACGCCTTGTGATCCGGCTGCCAACACCGGGTGGCGCGGCAGCAACCCCGGAGGAGTGGCGGGGGACTGGCGGTCCCTAGGTTTTCGCTTTGCTGGCTTTGCCTTCGCGTCTGGCCGGAGGTTTGAATTCGACTGCGACACCGACGGAGGCCTTGGAACGTCCGGCGACGACATGGCCGGCATGGTCGTCACCATTGGGTTCGTCGGCGGCACGAGTGTGACCCTAGAAGTCGCTCCGATGGGCCCTGGGTTGGGCTTGGTGCAGTTTTGAGCCCGCCACTCAATTGATCGAGCGCAATCTGGTGGAGCGAAATGCTCTCGTTCGCCGGGCGTGAAAGGTGGGGGTACTGTGGGGGCGTCTGCGTTCCGCGGACAAGCCACCTCTTTTGCTCCTGGACCTCTCATGCGAACTATTCACTCGATTGCTGCAGCCGCGCTGATCTGCTGCACCACGTCTCTTTTCGCTCAATCGCCGTTAACCACCGTGTTTACTGGATCCACGAGCTTCAGCAACGGCAGCGCCGTGTTCTTCGATCTTGCCGTGGGCAACTTGGGCCTTTCGGTTTCGTCGATTGATCTGAATCTGACCGGAGCTGCGGGAACCACCGCAGGCCTCGAAGTTTGGATTCGACCAGGGACTCACGTCGGCGCTGAGCGGAGCACCGCGGGTTGGATCATGGTCGCGCGTGACAACGGTGCCGGCGTCGCCGCGGGCGTGGGCATGCCGTCCGTGATGCAGCTTCAGACGCCGTTTTGCTTGGAAGCGAACACGACTCTCGGGGTTGCGTTGGTCTCGGTGGGCAGCCTCGGACATCGCTACACCTCGGGGACTTTCGCGCCGACGTTCTCGAACGCGGACCTGACGTTGACCGCCGGTAGTTCGCAGAGCACGCCGTTCTCGTCTGCACCAGCGACTCCCCGGTTGTGGAACGGATCGATTCACTATGTCCCGGCGCCGGGATGCCGAACCAGCTTCCCCGCGAGCATGATCGGCACCGCGGAGCCGACGTTGAACTCCACGATGATGGATGATCAGCGCTCGCCGAAGCCGTTCGAGGACACCTGGTTCTTGCGTTGGAACGTGGTGGACGTCTCCGGGACGACGACCAACAACTTCGTCATCGTTTTGGCAAACCTCGGATTGCGCCCGCTGCCGATTGGCAACACCCGGCTCGTGCCTGGATTCGAGCAGCTCTGGGCTGGTTCAACTCCGGCTGGCGTCGCGGTCACCGTCCCGCCTGGAATCGTGGGGGGTCAGCCGGTCGTGGTGCAGGTGCCACCGAACGCACTGCGAGCCGGCGACCGGTTGCGGCTGCAGGGGATCATGGTGGATCCGTCCATCGGCGGGCGGGTTCCTGCGCTCCCGACCAACACAATCGAATTCGAACACCGGGACCCGGTGAGTATCGAAGTGCGTTGCGATGGCACGAACACGTTCAATAACGCGACCGCGAATGGCTTTTTCTCAATCAATCATCTCCCGTCGAGCCCGTTCCCGCCGATCGAGTCGGTGACCTTTGATTGGGTGGCGTCGAGCAACCCTGCCCAGTCCACGATGCAGTTCGATACCGATCAAACGAGCATGGCTGATGCCTTCGAAGGCGGCAACGGTAACGTGGCTGGGTGTCTCGGCACCTACCGAAATATGTCGCACATCGCCACGGGACTCATCTTTGATGCCGCGAACACGGTGCCTGCGACGCCCTGCGATCTAACCGCGAACACCGGTTGGATCGGCAGCAATCCTCTGACAAGCGTGGATGGCTGGCAGACCCTGACGTTCCGCTTCACGTCCTTCAACCCTGGGACGGTGTTCGAATTCGATGCGGACACGGACGGTGGCGTCGGGATCGCCGGTGATGACATGGTCGGAATGGTCGTCACCATCAACTTCGTCGGAGGAACGTCGCAGACCAGCGAAGTCCTTGCTGCGGGCACAGACCTTGGCATCGCGACGTTCTAGAGCGTGATGGAGCGATCGACTGCACGGCGCGATGCCGTGTGGTCGGAGCACATCAGTCGAACAAACCCGCCGTAGGTCTTTGCACGGAAGCCAACGTTCCACGCCTTGTCTGCGCGCAGGGTGTGGGCGCGGAGGTTACCGGTGGGGATGGGCGTGGTGCAGTTCAGAGTCCGTGCAGAGGTCCATCAGGTGCAGCGAAACACCCTCGGTCGCGGAAAGAAGAGGCTGGGGATAAGGTCGGTGCGTCAGTCTATTTTTTGCAGACAAGTCACTTGTCTTGCGCCTGGACCATTCATGCGAACTATCCACTTGATCGCTGCAGTTGCGTTGTACTGCAGCACGTCTGCTCTCTCCGCCCAATCGCCACTGACTACGGAATTTACTGGGACCTCGTCGATAGGCCTTGGCAGCGCCGCGTACTTCGATCTAGCCGTGGGCACCGTGGGACTCTCGGTTTCGTCGTTTGATCTGAGCCTGACCGGAACCGTGGGGACCGCAGCAGGTCTCGAAGTTTGGATTCGAACCGGATCTCATGTCGGCGCCGAGCAGAGCCCGGTGGGTTGGAGCAGAGTCGCTAGAGACAACGGTGTGAGCGTTGCCGCGGGCGCGGGAATGCCGTCTCAGATTCGGCTTCAAATTCCGTTCTGCCTGGAAGCGAACACGCTCACCGGAATTGCGTTGATCTCGGTAGGCGACCTTGGACATCGCTATTCCTCAAGCCCTTCCTCGCTGACGTTCGGCAACGCCGACCTGGCACTGAACGCCGGTGCGGTGCAGAGCAAGCCGTTCTCGTCTGTAGCAGTGGCCAGCCGGTTGTGGAACGGCTCCATCAACTACGTTCCGGCGCCTGGTTGTCGGACTAGCTTTCCAGCGAGCTTGATCGGCACTGCGGAGCCAGTGTTGAACACCACGACGATGGATGATCAGCGCTCGCACAAGCACTTCGAGAACAACTGGTTCTTGCGCTGGAATGTGGTGGATGTGTCCGGCACGACGGCGAACAATTTGGTCATCGTATCGGCGAACTTCGGATCGGGTCCGCTGCCGATTGGCAACACCCAGCTCTTGCCCGGCTTCGAGCAGCTCTGGGCTGGTTCAACGCCAGCTGGCGTCGCGGTCATCGTTGCACCTGGAATCGTGGGAGGGCAGCCGGTCGTGGTGCCCGTGCCACCGAACGTGCTGCAGGTCGGCGACCGGTTGCGGCTGCAGGGCATCATGATGGATCCGTCCATTGGCGGACCTATTCCCGCTCTCCCAACCAACACCATTGAATTTGAACACCGCGATCCGGCGAATGTCGAAGTGCGATGTGACGGCACGAACTCGTTCAACAGCGTGACGACGAGCGGCTTCTTCTCAATCAATCACCTCCCGTCTAGTTCGTTCCCACCGATTGAGTCGGTGACGTTTGATTGGCTGACGTCGCCCAACCCCGCCCAGTTCTCGATGCTGTTCGATACCGACCAAGTCCGGATGGGTGATCTGTTCGAAGGCGGCAACGGGGGAGCGGCGGGCTGTCTCGGCACCTACCGAAACATGTCGCACATCACCACGGGGCTCGTTTTTGATGGCGCGAACACCGTGCCCGGGACGCCGTGCGATCCGACTGCAAACACCGGGTGGATTGGCACCAACCCGCGGGGGCTCGTGGGTGGCTGGCAGACGTTGACCTTCCGTTTCACGTCCTTCAATCCCGGAACAATGTTCGAGTTCGATGCGGACACGGACGGTGGTCTCGGGTCTACAGGTGCTGACATGGTCGGAATGGTCGTCACCATCCACTTCGTCGGCGGCACTTCGCTGACCAACGAGATCATCGCTGCCGGCCCCAACCTTGGCATTGCGACGTTCTGACCCGTGATCGAGTGGCGAACCACGCGGCGTGATGCCCGGTGGTCGGCGCGCATCAGTCGAACAGCTCGCCGTAGGTCTCTTCCTGGAAGCCCACGATCCACGTCTTGCCCATGCGCAACGATGGGGCGCGAAGGTTTCCCGTGGGACCGAGGACGACGGCGACGAACTCCTCGTCGGTGGACGACGCTGCACTCATGTCGAAGGTGAGGGTCTTCTTGCCCTTTGCGACCAGGACTCTCTTCGCACCATCGAAGAGGGCTTGGAGATCGTCTGCGCCGAAGCGCTCCTTGCTGGCATTCACCGTCTCACGGACGGTCGTGTCGCGACTCTCGAGGAACGAGTCCGCGCGCTTACAGCTTGTTCAACCCTTGCGGTGGTAGTACCAGTCGATGCGTTTGGCCATGCCGGGAGTGTGCATCGCAGCGGCTCGCAATCCAGCGTTTGCCGCTCATCGCGCGTCGCAAGTCCCTGCGTGACGACTGCTCGTCCTTTGGTCTCTCGAAGCTCTGCTCTCTTCGTCGCGGACGATTGAAGAGCTGCTGTTACCCTGATCGGGTGTTGGAGAAAAAACCGGCCGGACACGGGTTTCCGGTCGCCTCTCTCACGCATTTCCATCCCTGGAAATCTGTGGGGAAGCCCGTGTCCGGCGT
>CBESZZ010000252.1:0-6118 GCA_965534055.1 uncultured bacterium
CTTGATGCCCTTGCCGACGTAGCCCTCTGTGCCCTTGTCGATGAGGAAGCCGCGCACGACGCCGTCCAACTTGGCCCAGACAATCGCAACGTCCGCGACGCTGCCGTTGGTGATCCAATACTTGTTGCCGTTCAGGACGTAGTGGTCGCCGTCTTCTTTGGCATGCGTGTTCATCGCACCGGGATCGCTACCGGCATCCGGCTCGGTGAGGCCGAAGCAGCCGATGATCTCACCCTTGGCCATGCCGGGCAGGTACTTGTCCTTCTGCTCGTCCGATCCGTAGGTGTGGATCGGATACATGCACAGCGAACCCTGCACGGACACGAAACTGCGAAGGCCAGAGTCTCCGCGTTCGAGCTCCTGCAGAATCAGGCCGTAGGCAACCGGCGAAAGACCGGCACAGCCGTAACCTTTCAAGCTGGCGCCGAAGACGCCGAGTTCGCCGAGTTTCGGCACGAGATCGAGCGGGAACGTGCCGGCGCGGTTGTGCTCCTCAATCACCGGCATGAACTCACCGTCGACCCACTCGCGAATGGCATCGCGGACCATCCGCTCTTCTTCGGTATAGAGTTCGTCGACGTTGTAGAAGTCGAGGGCTTTGTAGGGACTCATGGGCTCAAAAACGGCATGTAGGAACTGGCTCGACCTTCGGATAGCAGCCGGGTTGGGAACGGCCCTGGCAGCACGAATTTCCGGTTCCGCGGCGGCAATGCGCCTCCCGCGACGGGTCGATTCGCGGGACGATACTCAATGCGCGGCAATGAGCCACCTCGTGGCCACGATCTCGACCCTCAACCGAGACATCCGCAGAGACAGGCTCCATCATGCGGGGAAGCCAGAATCGTGGACCACCTCGAACGGCACTGTTGATCGATGACCGCATTTGCTCCCTCTGAACCCTCGAGTCGCCCCGCCGAGACTCCCCCGTGCCCCATTTGCGGCCACGCTCCCATCACAGCGCCCTGTCAGCGCTGTGGCGCGAGCGTGCACGAAATCGACGGCTACCACCGGATCTACCCCAAAAGAGGCTTCTTCCCCAAGGATCTGCTGCACGGCATGACGACGGTGGCTCACGGGGCTTTCGCCCTGTTCAGCCGGCCGGAGTTCGCCGGCCAGCTCTTGGTGCCGTTTCTGTTGAACGGATTTCTGGTCGCCGGGCTCTACTTCGCGCTGTTCTTCGGGGTGCAGGACCTGTTCGCGTCCATGTTCGAGCCGACGGGGTTCGCCTCGGGGATCGACTCGGTCGCCCAGGGCCTTGCACCCTTCGTGCTCACGGTGGTCGCCGGGATCCTGCTGGCTCCCACGGTTTTCGAGCTGATCATGCTGCCGTTCCTGGAGCCTCTGGTGCAAACCGCCGAGCGGATCATGGCGGGCCCCAACATGGGCGAGCGGTCGGGGGGAAGCTGGCGCAGCATGGTCTCGGGAACACGGGCGACGGCGAAGGTGCTGCTGATTCAGCTCGGAGCCCTGATCCCCACCTTGTTCGTCAGCTTGTTCTGGCCGCCCATCGGCATCCTGCTGGCCACCTTCATCGCGGCGGTGCTCGCGGCCCTGGCATGGTTCGACATCCCGTTCGCGCGCCGCGAGCAAACCCTGAGACAGCGGGTCGCCGTCCTGCGCGACAACCCAGGACGTGCACTCGGCTTTGGACTGGGGTTCCAACTCTGCTTGACGATCCCGTTCACCGCGCTGCTGCTGACCCCCGCAGCGGCGGTGGCCACGACGATCCTCTACTTCCACCTCGACAAGCGGCGTCTTGGTGCCCCCGCCCCGCAGCTGACAGAGCCAACTCCTGAAGAGATCGAGACCGCCAGAGCGCGCGACGAATCCAAGCTGATCTGAAGCGGCGCTCGACCCGGGAATCCTTCATGCTGCGCTCGTGGGCAAGCCACGCGTCACCGAGCTGCGTCTCACCACCCCCCGTGCCATGACCGCCAAGAACCTTCTCGTCACGAGCGCCCTGCCCTACGCCAATGGACCGATCCATTTGGGGCACCTGGTCGAGTACGTGATGACCGACATCTACGTGCGCTACTGGCGCCTTCGCGGCAGGCGGACGACCTACGTCTGCGCGGATGACACCCACGGCACCGCCATCATGATGCGGGCCCGGCAAGAGGGACGTGAGCCCGAAGCCTTGCTTGAGGAGATGTCCAAGGCGCACCAGCGCGACCTGGCGGCGTTCGGCGTGTCTTTCGACCACTATGGCAGCACGCACAGCAAGACGAACCAGGCGCAGTGCAACGGCATCTGGAAGGCACTCGTCGACGCGGACATGATCGAGAAGCGCAGCGTGAACCGATTGTTCGACGAACAGGAGGGGATATTCCTCGCCGACCGCTTCGTGCGCGGCACCTGCCCCAAGTGCAGCAGCCCCGAGCAGTACGGCGATTCGTGCGACAAGTGCGGGTCGACCTACAGCGCCACGGACGTCAAAGACCCGGTAAGCACTCTGTCCGGCACGAAGCCGGTGTTGCGGCCCACGGATCAACTCTTCGTGAAGATCGCGCAGGTGCAGGACTTCCTGCGCACTTGGGTCGAAACACCACAGGCGGAAGGCGGCGCGCTGCAGACCGAAGTCCGCAACTACTTGCTAGGCAACTTCCTGGGTGAACCACTGCAGGACTGGGACGTGTCGCGCCCCGAGCCCTACTTCGGCTTCGAGATCCCCGGCAACCCCGGCCAGTTCTGGTACGTGTGGTTCGACGCCCCGGTGGGCTACATCGCGGCCACCGAAGAGTGGTGCGCGAAGCACGGGGAGAACCTCGACGACTGGTGGCGCAACGAGCAGACCGAGATCCATCACTTCCTTGGCAAGGACATCACGTACTTCCACACGCTCTTTTGGCCCGCGATGCTGAAAACCGCAGGGTTCTCCCTGCCGTCCAAGGTGCAGATTCACGGCTTCCTGCGCTTCGAAGGCGAGAAGATGTCCAAGAGCAAGGGCACGTTCATCGCTGCAGAGACGTTCGCAAAGCACGTCGACCCTGAGCTCCTGCGCTACTACTACGCAAGCAAAGTCGGCCCCAAGATCGACGACTTGGACTTCGGCATCGAGGAGTTCACGGGGAAGGTCAACGCCGATCTCGTCGGTCGTGTAGCCAACTTGGCGAGCCGGTCCGCGAAGTTCGCCGGACGCACCGGGCTGTCCGCGCAGTATCCCACGGACGAAGGCCTGTTCGTACAGGGCGCCGAAGCCGGAACCGCGGTAGCCAAAGCATACGAAGCGTGTGACTTCCGCGAAGCCACCCGGCTGATCATGGTGCTCGCCGACCGCGCCAACGAATGGGTTGAGCGCATGGCGCCGTGGAAGCTAGCCAAAGACCCAGAGCAGGCTGCGGCGCTTCAGGACGTTTGCACCGTGGTGCTGAACCTCTACCGCCAGCTCGTGATCTACCTCGCTCCCGCAGTGCCCGACTTGGTCTCCCGCAGTGAAGCCTTCCTCGGCGCCGGCCATATGGCGCGCTGGGAAGATGCGGCGCAACCCCTGTGCGGCACGCCGGTTGGGCCATTCAAACACCTCTACCGTCGGGTGGAAGCGAAGTCCGTCGAAGCAGCGATCGCAGAAACCGCATCCGCGCACCAATCAACCACACCCACGGCCCAGAGCACGCCCGCAACCACCATGGAAACAGCCGACCCCATCGCCGCCGCCACCGACTTTGAAACGTTCTGCACAACCGACCTGCGTGCGGGAACCGTGCTCGAGGCCGCGAAGCACGAATCGGCCGATCGACTGCTCGTGCTGCGGGTGGACCTTGGCTTTGAAGTGCGCACCATCGTCGCCGGGGTCGCAGCGAGCTATGCGCCTGAAGACCTTGCAGGTCAACGCGTTGTGGTCGTCGCAAACCTACCGCCGCGCAAGCTGCGAGGCGTGGAATCCCAGGGCATGATCCTGGCAGCGGACGACAGCGACGGCAAACCTCGCTTCATCGCGCCCGCAGACTCAGTGCCGAACGGCACGCGAATCTCGTAGAGGCAGCAAGTCCGCAGCCAAGTGCGGCTGACGCATGGTTCTGCGCGTCGCTGCGTACACGAAAAAAGGGAGCGGTAGACCGCTCCCTCCTTCCTGACGAAACCCTGCGACCCGAACCACCGAAGCGGCCCGAGTGGGGCTCGCTTCGAATTAGCGCTTCGTTGCCTTGCGGCGAGTGGTGCGCTTCTTCGTGGCCTTCTTGCGAGTGGCCTTCTTCTTGGTGGCCTTCTTGCGAGTGGCCTTCTTCTTCGAGGCCTTCTTGCGAGTTGCTTTCTTCTTCGTGGCCTTCTTGCGAGTTGCCTTCTTCTTGGCCTTCTTGCGAGTTGCCTTCTTCTTCGTGGCCTTCTTGCGAGTGGCCTTCTTACGCGTCGCCTTCTTGCGAGTTGCTTTCTTCTTA
This sequence comes from uncultured bacterium, assembly GCA_965534055.1. Taxonomy (GTDB): domain Bacteria; phylum Planctomycetota; class UBA1135; order UBA1135; family UBA2386; genus CBESZZ01. Next base: position 4,374 of record CBESZZ010000252.1, read on the forward strand.
GTGGCCTTCTTCTTGGCCTTCTTCTTGGTGGCCTTCTTCCGCGTTGCCTTCTTGCGGGTTGCCTTTTTGCGAGTCGCCTTTTTGCGCGTCGCCTTCTTACGAGTCGTGCGTTTCTTAGCAGCCATTTGGATTGATCCTTGTCGAGGGTTTGGCGCGTTGCCTCCGCTCACCGCATCACACGGCAAACCACTGGCTCCACACCGGTCAGTGCCTACATCGGCCGAGCCGAGAAGTGAATTCACCGAAATCCCCGGTAGCACAGGAGATACCGCCTCATTCGCAGCTCTAGTGTTTTTGCGAATTCGTATTCTTTCCGCTTATCTAGTGATGCTGGCACAACCATTGAAAGCTCTCCACCGAACCGGAGTGAAACTGGGTTTTCCGTGATTTTTCTTGCGGACGGCAAGCCGCAAAAGGGATCAGTAGCGTCCGATCACCGAACATTCTCCCCTGCGACCGACCGATCGCGAAGCACTTCGCAGTCTCTTGTTCGCACGCGAGCAAGCATCGCGCATCACGAAGAAGTGCAACGAAAACCAGCGCGCAACATCACGGCGCGCACGCGAACCAACCACTCACTGCAACGTGAAACCCGCGCTGTACACAACACCTGATCCGGGTACGCAAACGCGGGACGACACACCTGTTGGTGCATCGCCCCGCGTTGTGACGGTGTTCTCGCGAATCAGTCGAACAGGTTCTCGAGCTTCTTCTTCGCGTCGTCGCCGTAGCCCTCTTCCAGCGTGGTGCCATCGTCCCCGCGGTCGAGTGCGCTGTTGTAGATCTCGGCGAGCTTCTTCGCCGTTTCTGTCGCGTAGAGACGCACCATGCCAACCGTCGTCCGATCATCGAACAGGATGGTGAGCAGCGTGCGATCCCCCACCAGTGCGAGCTGGATGTTGTCCCGCTCACCCTGGTGATACATGGCCGTGAACTCCTCTTCACCGAGCAGCCTCGCCATCTCACGTGTCGCAGCGAACGATCCAGCGACCAGCGCGGAGATCGTATCGATGTCGATCGTGCGCACTTCGCCACGCTTCGTGACCAAGTGACCTTCTTTGTCGATCAACAGCGCGCACTTCGCACCTGAAAGACGCAGGAACTCAGCCAGCAGCTTGTCGATCTTCTCAATGTCTTCCTTGTAGAAGGTGAGCCGATCGTGGCGCAGCCGGTCGTTCGCCGACATTTTTGATTGATCACTCATCGCGACTCACCCTGGGTTCTGCATGAGGAAGGCGACAACACCGGCGATGGCTGCGGCCAAGAGCAAGGTGATGGCGACAGCGAAACCGATGCCACCCGACTTCTTCGCGGGTGCGGCAGCAGCAACAGGCTGACGACGGCTCGCTCCGGGACGCCCGGCCGGCGGACGGCCGGTTGCGGAGCGCGATGGGCGACCGGTTGCGGCGGCTTGACGCGAAGGCGCGCCCTGACGGCCACCTCCTGCGGGAGCTGCCGGTTGACGAGGTGCCATGGGCCGACGTGGCGTTGGCGCACCGTTCGCAACTGCTGGCGGTGCGGCAGCAGCAGCGCTTGCTGCTGGCGCGGCGCCACGTGCGGGTTGGGCTGGGCGACGAGCCGAAGCCCCACCTGCACCCTTCTGCCGTCCGTCCATGCGGTCGATGCTCTCGAGCACCATTCCGGCGAGGACCTTCAGCGTCGGGAACACACCTTCACCACTAGCGGCGACCGCTTCGAAGGTCGGCACACCGAAGCGGTTCAGCTGCTCATCGAGGTCGGCAACC
>CBESZZ010000253.1:0-6107 GCA_965534055.1 uncultured bacterium
CGCAAGGACACACGGGATCCGCGCCGGTGAGTAGCGCAGCGCTGCGAGCCATGGGTGCGTTCGCCGCCAACCCGGAGGCTCGCTACAAGGATGGCACGACCCCGCTGCAGGCACTGCTGGCGATGGAGGGTGAAGCTGCGCGTCGCGGTGAGCTGATCCAATGGTTGGATGGCTTGGGCAACTCAGGCAGTCCACAGATCCTACCCCGCGTGACCCACTACCTGAATTTTGGCGACCCGGACCAGCAGAGTGTCGCAGCCTACGCACTGCGCTTGGTGAGGATCCCCCTGGCGATCGAGACGTTGGCTCGCCGTCTGGTCGATGCGGACTTGGATCTGGCGTATCAGATAGTCCGCGCGCTGGCTGAACAGGGCACGGTCGAAGCGCAAGACACGATGAAGACCATCGCCCGCAAGGCTCGCCACGCTTCGTTGCGGGAAGCGGCGATTGTCGGTCTGGATCGCTGCAGGAGGCACACCCCAAACGTGGTGGAAGTCATCCGCGGGTTTTTGACGACCGAAACGGATCCCGGCGTGCTTGCGACCATTCGCGACCTGCTCAATGAGCATCGAACTCCCTCGTCATCGAAGTGAAGCGTGTGCTTCGTGTCGATGCGAGATTTATCCCCCCAAGGAGGCCCCATGAGAGTCCTTTCTTCCATCTTCTTTGTGGCGGCAATTGCCGCCTTGACGGCCAGCGCTGATGCGCAGTTCCGTCGCACCTTCGGCAATGCAGCGGTCGGTGGAATCGTCACTGCGGATGCGATTGCCGAGTGCACACCCACCAGCGCACGGTTGGTCTTGCGCGGCGAAGTGCGCGCCAATGTGTTGGGCGCTCGCCGCGAAGTGGCCAGCTTCGACGCCACCGTAGACGCCGGCAACGCCACCCGCATGCAGCGAGCGCGGCTCGAGCTGACGCTGGGGCCCACTGTGATCTTTCGTCGCGACGCGAGTCGCAGCGTGAATCATCGGTTCAACAACCGCTATGTCGCGATCAGGGAAAGCGGGGCTGCCGGTGGCAGCGGTTATTTCGCGTTCCTTTCGATCGAGGCTGGGGTGTTGATCTCGTCGGGCTTGAGCATGACGTTCGCCAACGGGCCCGGCGCCAGCGGATTCATCAACCAGGCCCTCTATGGCTATGCCTTTCAGTACGTGCGCTCCACGTACTTCACCGTTTCGGTCTCCCAGCTCATTGAGCTTGGCCGACAAGGATTTGAAGCGGGTGTCCGCGTTTGTCCTCCAGGCACGTCGTCGAACGTGGTCACTGGAACCGTAGACCATGTGATGCGCGAAATGCGCGCCGTGGTTCGGCTCAACATCGCCATTCGAATCTGGTCGTTCATCAGCTGGGTCATCAGCGAAGTCGCGGTCTGGCAGACACCGCTTGAACGAACGCGGCTTCTCTAGCGCTGCAACCTGAGCGAGGGCTCCGCGGAGCCTCAGGACTCGGCCGCTGCGCCTTGGTCCAGACCGCGCAGCCTGGAGTACGGAAGCTTGCGGAGTAGCGTCGCAGCGAGGAAAGGCAGGAGAGCGGGAATCGCATCCTGCCCTCCGCCTTCCCGCAGGTCGCGCTACGATGTGCGCCGCCCCACGGCGGCCAGCTCGTTCACCTGTCCCAAGCGCTCATGCCTCGATCTTCGCGAACCCGCGGACTGTCTCGCCTCTTCCTCGATTTGGTCATCGTGATCTTGGGGATCTCGATCTCTTTGATGCTGCAGGACTGGATGCAGGATCGCGCGGGACGTCGCACGGAAACGCGCCTGCTTGCAGGATTCGAGGGAGACCTGCGCATGGATCTGGCCGCGCTGCGGCACTACAGCAAGCGGCTGGACGAATCGATTGACTCCTTGCGTCAGTTGCGCGACCGGAAGGTGGTGGAGACCCTCGACGACGAGGCGCTCGACAAGGTCATGGACCAGGTGCTCGGCTACGTAAATTTCGAGCCGTCGATGGCGACCTACCTCGAAGTACGCCAAACCGGCGCGTCGAGTTTGATCGAAGACAAAGTACTTCTGCGAACCTTGATCGCGCTCTACGAGCGAGTGATGCCCGCCGTCCGCCAGTGGGACGACATCAACCGCGGGATCGTCATGGACCGCCTCTTCCCGTTCGTGGATGAGCACGGCCCAGACTTCAATTCGAATCTCGAGGGCGCGTTCGCCCGGGGCTATTCACAAGTTGTGCGCGAGCTGGGGGAAGAGCGGCGATTCCGCAACCTCTTGCGCAGCAGCTTGCTGTTCCGACAGGGGCAGCAGTCGGTGTACACGGCGCTTGAAGCTGCGATCCTGCAGGCACTCGGTCACTTCGAAACGGCACCTGAAACGGGCCCTTAGCCACGCATGTTTGGATTCCGAAAACGTCGCCGCCGTCGCCTACGAGCCACACCACTTCCCGATGCATCGTGGAAGATCCTCGAGCGCAATATGCCGCTCGTGAAGTCCCTATCGAAGCGAGACCGCGACGAGTTAGGTGGAATCGTGCAGGTGCTGCTCTACGAGAAAGACTTCGAGGGCTGCGGTGGCTTGGAGATCACCGACGAGATTCGCGTGACCATCGCAGGCCAGGCGGCATTGCTGTTGATGCACCGGAAGACGGGCTACTACCCAACGTTGAAGACCATCCTGGTCTATCCCCGGGCCTACGTGGCGCCGGCCCTGCATCCGGGGCCCGATGGCACAATCTCCACCGAACCACAGGCCCGCCTTGGTGAGTCGTGGCAGCGCGGTTCGGTGATCTTGTCTTGGGACGATGTGTTGCGCGGGGGACGCGATCCCGACGATGGCAAGAACGTCACCGTGCACGAATTCGCCCACCAGCTCGACGGCGAGTGGGGAGGGATGGAAGGTGCACCGACGCTGGTGAGTCGCGCGCAGTACCGCGACTGGGCACGCGTCTTAGGCAAGGAGTACAAGCGTCTGGTGCGGCAGGTGCACAACGGGCATCGCTCTCTCCTGGACGGCTACGGGGCCACCAACCCTGCCGAGTTCTTTTCAGTGGCTACCGAGTTGTTCTTCGAGCGACCCGCTGCCATGAAAAGGCAGTACCCCGAACTGTACCGCGAGCTGCAGCAGTTCTACAAACAAGACCCGGCTGCCTAACGGGGCAGCGCGCTACGCCTCTTCAACCATCTCGCGGAGTTCGCGAATGGTCGACGGACCGTGTCCAGCAAAGTGGTTGTTCGCGAACGTGAAGATCTCGTCCACGTGCGGGAGCATGCCCTGCAGAGTTTCCGCCCAGCGCGTTAGCCGCTTGCTGTTGTCGATGACGATGCGATCAAAGGTCTTTGTGTGCGCTTCCGTGGCTTTGCGATTCCCGATGAGGCGCACGACGCTGAAGTTCGCGGTGCAAAGCTCCGCGAACTCAAACTGCATGTCTAGCGGATGGGGCATGTAGCTCATGTCCGCAAGCACTAGAGCGACTCCGTGCTTGCGGAGAATCTCAAGCAGCGGCGATGCGACCCATGCTTTGTTGCGAACCTCAACGGCGTAACGGGGACCGTCTGGAAGTTCTGCCAGGAAGGCGTCGAGGCGTTCGAGGAACGGATCCGGTCCCGTGAACGCGCTTCGATTGAAGTAGGGGAACTGCAGGATCAACGGACCGAGCTTGTCGCCCATGCGACTCATCATGGCGACGAAATGCGTCGCGAGTTCGCCCACGTGTTCGTGCACCAGAACGCGTTCTGGATCGGGACGAGCAGATTCACCGCCATGCACCACGGTGCGTGGGAATTTGGCCGCAAGCTGGAAGCCACCTGGAGTCTTGTCGACCCAACCGTCGACCAACCGCGAATCCGGCACGCGGTAGTAGGTGACGTCGGCTTCCACCGTGTCGAACTGCGTCGCGTAATGGCGGAGGAATTCGCCGGGTGGGGTGCCCTTTGGGTAGAACGGGCCAACCCAGCCCTTCGCCGACCAGCTGGAAGTGCCGTACCGAATGTTGCTCATGGTGCCATGGTCCTACGGTGTGGCGCAGAAGCCAGCTTCGGACCCGTCTGCGAGGGATGGATGCCGTTCGCGGTGCCATGAGCCAGCAAATCCTCTGAATCCGCGAAGCCGCGCACACCCTTGGCCGGGCGACATCTTGGTCTGAGGGCTATTCAAGGCCATGCGCGTTGATGAGGATCGCGCTAGCCTTTGCCGAGTACATGCCAAAATTTTGGCGCGCGGCACCTGATGCGTTACCCGATGCGACGCGTAGTCGCCGAACGACCGAACGGGCTAGGTTTGGTGTGACGCATCGTTTCAATGGATGTGGAGTCAGCGGAGAATCGGTGTCACGAACCAGTCCAAGCCTTCGATTGTCTACGCTCCCAACCATGGAGCGAAGTCTGAAGCCCATCGCCGCCTCGATGCCAATACGCCGCAGTCTTTGGTCTGTATTTGCCGCACTTACCTGCGCAGTGCTTGTGGCTGGGTGCCTATCTCGCGCGAGCTCGCCGTCGACTGTGTGGCCACCGGAGGACTTTGCCCTCGAAGTCGAGCAGCTAGAGAGCAGCGCTGCGGGGATTCGCGTGGTGCGTCGTTTCAGCGTGGATCGAGATGGCTTGTGCATCTATGCAGAAAGCGATGGTGTCGTCTTGCTGCCTGGAGGCGCACTTCAACTGCCGCTGTTTCACCGCATGTCTTCGTTCCTGATGCGGGAGGAGTCGGTGCGGATGCTGTCCAGGCTCTTGTTCAAGCGCGGTGTGTTGGAGTTGCGTGTGTTGGAAGGGGAGACCGAGGCCGGCACGGGGAGTTCCATCGTGCATCTGCGGTACCGAGGCTTTGGTGAGCAGCGGCGGGTGGTGAATCGCGGCGAGATTTACGGTGCCGCCGTGCGCGTGCTGAAGGTGGTCAACTCGTTCTTGCCGGCGGGCCGATCGTTCGAATTGCCGGGCCTCTACGGCGAGAAGGAGCCCCTACGACTCACCGGCATCCCACCGGTTCAAGAAGACCCCGCAGGGATTCAGGACTTCCTAGAGCGTGAATCCGAAGGCAGAACCTCTGAGCCGCGGTTGCTGTTGGTCGCTATGGCGCTTGCGTTGGATCGCAGTGACCACGAAGCCGCCGCGCGGATTCTGAGTCGCTACCGTTCGTTTGCCGCAACCGCCGAGCGCGAGGCTGCAATGTTCCCCGACGTAGGCGGTGAGATGGTGCTCACCGATCGTCTGGTGCCGGTGTCGGTGTTGGAGCAGGCCCTGGAGAGCACCGCGCCCGTGCAGGACTCTTCGGGTGAAAGCTAGAACGGCAAGCCGAACGCGATCGTCACGTTGGTTTGTTCATCGGAGAATCCGAAGTCGACCCGGAACGTTGCTTCGCGGGCGAAGCTAAGCCGCAGCCCGACGCCATATGCATCGAGATACTTGCCGTCGAACAGCCTGCCCGGATCGCTTGCGACCGACCCGAAGTCGTAGAACACCGCCAACCCAATGCGCTCGACGCGGATAGGGCCGCTGATCTCGAAACCGCGAGGCACGATGGCGAATCGATACTCGGCAGAGCCGTGGACGATTGCGCGGTCGGTGAACCGATTTTGAATGTAGCCGCGCAGCGTGTTGCTGCCACCGAGGCTTGGTAGCGAATAGAACGGCAGTTCGCCCGCTGTCCAGTTGGTGAATGCGCCCAGTGCCAAGATGTCCGTGGGCGGGTTCTCTTCGCCGGAATCTCCACCGTCGTGCAGCAGGGGCGGCAGCTCGACAACGCCGGATGCGTCCAAAGAAAACAGTGCTCCCGCGTCAAGTCCAGATTGCAGCGGTGAGGCTGAGACTCCCGCGCCGACCCGGAACCCAGAGTGGGGTTGAGCGAGCGAATCACGCAGGTCGTAGCTCACGCCCGCGTCGAGCCAAAGTTGACTGACTCCGTCGCCGTCGCCGAACCGCGTGGGGAACACATCGTCGACGCTTGGGATCGCGACGACACGCCCGCGGTTCAGGCCATGGTGTTGGAAGCGGACACCAGCATCGCCGATAAAACTGCCTCCAGCCTCGGGAAGCGCGAAGCGCGCGCCGCCGCCGATCTCGGTCAGCTCTTCTGTGTAGCTGGTCTCGTCGCCTTCCACGGTGTTGCTGCCAAAGCCGTAGAAGCGGCGCGTGAGCGTGCGCGAGTAGCCGGCCTGCGCGCGGATACGGCT
>CBESZZ010000254.1:0-6101 GCA_965534055.1 uncultured bacterium
CGCGGCATCGAGCATCGTTCCGTTCGAGTCCAGCAACCGAGCGCGCGCCGCTTGGAGCGCGTCCACTCGGGCGAGGGGAGTCTGTAGTCGCTTGCGACGCGTCGATGCGGCGGTCGGCAGATCTGCCGCATCAGCTTGGCTGACTCGCTTGGGCAGCAAGTGCGGCGACTCGTCGGAGTGAAGAACCGTGCGCACCATCCCTTGATCGAGGGTCAGAACGGCGCCTTGCGGACCGAGCCGCGAAGCCGCGCTCAACAGTTCCGGATGCAGATCCGCTTCCGCATCGAAGGGTCCTTCCCAAACGACCACGCGGGATGATCCTGTCGCGTTCGATCGCAGTCCGGCCCATGCGGAAATCAAACTTCCCACCAGCGCGACGCAGAGCGCCAACGCGAGTAGGCGCCGCGGTGAACCCCAAAGCACGCGCGGTTGCCTGACCATCCCCGCGAGTTGAAAGAAGAGAAGGCTCTCCACAGGAACCCTTCGCAGGCGCACGCGCAGCAGATGCAGCAACGCGGCGATCGCGAGGCCGACTGCGGAGGCTATGGCGAACTGACCCCAGCCGACGTCGGTGATGAGACCCAAGTGCGCGAAGGATGGCGGCGAGGGCGTCATGCGTCCCGCCGAACCGGGTGTCGAGATCGTGAAGGAGTGAGTAGCGCAACGACCGACTCCGCCACGCTCTTGGCCGTCGAGACTTCTGCATACATGCCGCCGAGTCGACGCAACTGGTCCGCAAGATCGGCGTGAAAGGTGCGGTGTGCCTCGCTGTAGCGAGCGATGGTTTGCGCGTCGACTAGCACTGGAAGCGCAGCGCCCGTTTCGCAGTCGATGACCTGCAGTTCCCCGGTCGCCGGCGGTTGTTCAGCACCATCGTGCTTGGGCAAGAGCCACCAGACCGTGTGGCGGTTGGCCAAGCGCTGCAGCGCACGGTGGACCGCGTGGGGGCCAGCGAGATCTAACCCGTCTGAGATCACGATGCACAGACCGGGTCGCAGCCGGCGACCCGCAAGCCGTTCGATGGCTCCGACCGCATCCGTGACACCGTTGTTGGGGAGCGTCGCGAGTTTCGACAGGTAGTCGTGAAACCCCTGGGTGCTGCCTGGCACAGGAAAGTTCGGTTCCGCGTCTTCAGCAAAGGGCCAGACGGTGCAATGGTCGCCCTCCTGCCCAGCGAGCCACGCGAGCGCGGCGGCCAAGCGTCGTGCGACGAGATCCTTAGAACTCGTGGTCGAACTGTCGCTTGCCGTAGGCGAGCCCGCGTTGACAGGTGCAGGCAGTGCCATGCTGCCGCTGTGGTCCAGCAAGACGTGCACGTCGAGATGTTGTTCGGGCGTGAACTGCCGCACAAAGCACCGGTCGGTGCGTCGCAACAGATGCGGGTCGATGCGCATCGCGTCGTCGCCCGGCGCATACGCCCGAACATCTGAGAACTCGATTCCCGGTCCGGGACCGGTCGCAGCGTGCGTCGCGGTGATGCCGTGGTGCGCGACGATTCCTGAGCGAATGCTGCACGCCGCGAGTGCGGCCGCAGTCTTGGCGTCGAACAGAGTGCTCTTGTCGTGCACGACGAACGAGCGCGCTAGAGCCTGCGCACGAAGATGTTGCGGAACGAAGCGAACGGCTCTGCGGCATCCTCGTGGTCAGAACCGTGTGCCGCCCCGTGGCGCTGCAGCCCCAAGAAGCCTTGCTGTGCGCGCTTGGCGAACGGCTTGGCTTCACCGAGGTGCAGGGGGACGTCGTTCGTGTCGACGTCGTAGAGGACGTTGCCGTTGAGTGTGACCCGCAGGTGCGACCCCTTGTAGTGAACGAAGTAGGTGTTCCATTCACCGATCGGACGCAGCGCGCCGCGCGGAGCCGCAACGGAGCCGTAGAGGCTGCCGGTGAACTGCCAAGGATGCAGGGTCGACTTGGTCATCGTCTCCCAGTTGAAGTCGTCCAAGATCTGAACTTCACAACCGGAGAACGCCGGGTTGCCGCCGGAGGGATTGCCGCGCAAGAACAGGCCGGAGTTGCAGCCTTTCGTGATCTTGAAGTCGAGCGTGGCTTGGAAGTCAGCCAGGAGTTCGTTCGTCCGCAGGGAACCGCCCGGGCCAGCAGCGGTGAGGTGCAGCACACCATCATTGAGTTCGTAACCTGCCAACTCGTTGCTGCCAGGCTCCGGCGTTCGCTTGGCGTTGCCACCGTCATCCACCGCGTGCATGCCGTCGAGCGTGTCGCCGAACAGCGACTTCCACCCGAGCTTTTCGGCCACGGGTGTCGGCGCGACGGAACCGTCGCTTTGTTGAGCGAAGAGCTCCGGATCGTGGCTTGCGAGGTCGCGGACGTGCAGGTTCTTGAACTGCACTGTTCGCGTTGCCGGGTCACCCCGCGCTCCGTGCACCTGCAAACCGATGCGTCCCGCTGGCGCGAATGCGGCCTGATCTTCGAGCAGCGTGAAGTCGCACACCTCCGTGCCGTTGATCCACGCCTGGATGTGCATGCCCGGGCTGCCGTCGCAGACGACTTTGAAGGTGTTCCAACCGTCGCGCTTCCAGACCTTGTCCTTGGCCGTCTGGTTGTGGGTCAGAAACCCGTCCGCGTAGATCGCGCCGACTTCGCCACCGTCGCGAACGTCGAGGGTGATCTGTGCGCCCTTGCCGCCGCCTTGCGCCGCCGCCAATTCCGGCGGCACCATGCGCAGGAACAAGCCCGAGTCGAACGGATCTTTGATCTTCACGTCGCCGGTGAAGACAAAGTTCGAGTAGTGGCGCTCCGTGTAGAGCAGCCCGCCGACGTTGCCGGCACCTTCACGGCCGGTGATGGCACCGTCTTCGACCGACCAGTCAGCATCCCCGTCGTAGCGGCCGCCTGATTCAGTCCAGCCCGTCAGCGTCTTGCCGTCGAACAGTGAATGGAATTGCGACGGCTCTTGAGCTGCGGAGGGGCGCGTCGTTGTGGGGGCGGTCGCTGGTTCGACCGATGCCGCAGATTCTTGCGCGTTGATCGGGCTTGCGAACACGCAGGCCGTGATCGCGAGCGCCACGCGGACGACTCGGTGAGCAGCATGATGGGCCCGAGGTGCAGCGGGTGAGCGAAGCGGTCGATGCGGATTCATCGCGGTAGCGTATCGAACGCTCTGCATGAATGCGCCCTGGGAACCGCGCCGCACCCGGTCCCTACGCACGCAACACATCTTGTAGGACGGTGTCGGCGGTGACGCCGTCGCCGATTGCCTCGAAGCGCAGCACGAGGCGGTGTCTCAGGGCTTCCCTCGCGTGGATTCGCACGTCGTCCGGTTCGACGGCGTGCCGTCCATCGCGGAGCGCGTGCACCTTGCCCGCTAAGAGCAGCGCCTGTGCACCGCGCGGTGAGGCGCCAAACTGGACGGATTGGCGCACGATGGCTGGCGCGCTCTCCTGATCTGGCTGGGTGGCGAGGACGAGGCGCACCGCAAGCTCACGGGCGGCGACGCTGCTTGGCACGTCACGCACAAGGCCCTGCAGTTCGCGCACTGTCTCGGCGTTCGCACATGGAGCCAGCGCCGGTTCCTCTCGGCCGGTGGTGGTGGCGAGGATGTCGTGCCAGAACCGTTCTTCCGGATAGCCCACGTGCAGCTTGAAGAAGAACCTGTCGAGCTGCGCTTCTGGAAGTGGGTAGGTGCCGGATTGCTCAATTGGGTTTTGCGTGGCCAACACCAAGAATGGGTCGGGTAGCGGATGGCTGGTGCCGCCCACGGTGATTTGGCGCTCCTGCATCGCCTCGAGCAAAGCCGACTGCGTCTTGGGAGATGCGCGGTTGATTTCGTCCGCGAGCAAGAGGTGCACGTGCGCTGGTCCCGGTTCGAAACGCAGTTGCCGCGCACCGTCCATGCCTTGGTCTAGAACCATTCCGCCCACGATGTCTGCCGGCATCAAGTCAGGCGTGCACTGCACCCGGCCCGAAGACATGGCGAGCGCGTCACTCAGCGCCCGAACCAGCGCGGTCTTGCCGATGCCGGGGACACCTTCGAGCAAGACGTGCCCGCCCGCGAAGAACGCGGTGAGCACGGACTGCACCAACACGTCCTGCCCGTGAATGCGGGTTTGAATGGCGCGGGTCAATGCGTCCCAGGTTTCGGCAAACGCCGCAACCTGCGCGCGGACTCGGGCGGTGTCGGTGGTCATGGGGCGAGAGTGTAGCGTTGGGGTTCGAATAGACGGAGCGTCCGCCCAGAGAAGAAACCGCCGGAGAAGAACCAAACCCATGCCGCACATGCGCCCCGCCATCGTCCTGACTGCCCTCTGTTTGGTTGCTGCTTGCCACGCCGTTCCTGAGCGATCTGGCCAGTTGGTCCCTCATTCACTTGGCCCCGAGCCAAGTGTTCCTGAGCAGGCGGGCGCCGATTCTGCGCCGCAGTCTGCTCGGATGACCCAAGAGGGGGCGAAACAACCCAACGTGCTCTTCGTCTACCTCGACGACTTCGGCTGGCGCGACGCGGGATTCATGGGGTCTGACTTCTTCGAGACGCCGCACCTCGATCGCTTGGCGGCAGATGGCATGGTGTTTCGGCACGCCTACTCCTGTGCTGCGAACTGCGCGCCGGCGCGGGCGAGTTTGATGAGCGGCCAGTACTCACCGAGGCATCAGATCTTCAACGTGGGCACCGGGCCTCGCGGCAAGGCCAGCCATCGTCGGCTTGAACATGTTGCGGGGGTCGATCGGTTGCCTCCAGATCTCGTCACCTGGGCGGACTGCATGCAGTCCGCGGGCTACACCACGGCGACGATGGGGAAGTGGCACCTCTCCGACGATCCAACCGAGCACGGTTTTGACGTGCAGGTTGGTGGTTCCCACGCGGGTGGACCGCCGAAGGGCTACTACCCGCCGCATCGAACCAGGTCGGGAGCGCCGTTGCCCGGCCTCACGGAGGTTCCGGCCGAGGAATACCTCACTGACACCCTGACGCAGCGGGCCGAAGCTTTCATTCGCGACGCGTCGGATCGCCCCTGGGCGCTGCTTCTCTCGCACTTCGCGGTGCACACCCCTTTGCAGCCCAAGCGTGAACTGGTCGCGAAGTACCGTGCGAAGTCGCCAGGAGAGCTGCATGACCACGTGGCCATGGCGACAATGATCGAGGCCGTGGATCATGGCGTGGGGCGATTGGTCGCACTGCTTGAGACGCTGGGAATCGCGGACAACACGGTCATCCTGTTCACGTCTGACAACGGCGGCTACGGCCCTGCCACCGACATGGCGCCCTTGCGGGGCTACAAGGGCACGTACTACGAAGGCGGCATCCGCGTGCCGATGTTCGTGCACTGGCCGGGCCGCGTTGTACCTGGTAGCACCTGTGATGTGCCGGTGATTGGAGTGGATTGGTACCCGACGCTTTGTTCGATCGCCGCGACAACTCCGCCGGCGGGGCACGTGTTGGATGGCGTCGACCTTGCGCCGTTGCTGGATGGCGCGCGGCCCCCTGCGCTGCTCGAGCGCCCGTTGTTCTGGCACTTTCCGGCGTATCTGCAGAGCTACAGAGGCATTCATGACGAACAGCAGGATTCGCTGTTTCGCAGCCGTCCCTGCGCGAGCGTGCGGCAGGGAGCGTGGAAGTATCTCGAATGGTTCGAGCCCGGTGCCGAGCCGGAGCTGTACCACCTTCTGGATGATCCCGGCGAGACGCAAAATCAGTGCGCGTTCAAGCCAGAGGTGGCAGCAATGCTGCGCGAACGCCTGCATCGCTGGCAGGCGGAAACGCAGGCACCTGTGCCGCGCACGCTGAATGCGAAGTTCGATGCGCAGGCCCATCGCAAGGCGCTTCGGGATCGTTGACCGGCGGCGACCGCTGATTTGCCCCGCTGTTTTTCGTTCTGCAGGTTCCCGGGTCCTCTGGATGGTGTGAACGGATTGGCGGGGCAGCGAGATGCGACCTGCGTCTTTGGCTGCATGCCGCCTTGCGTGGCGAAGTGCGGGACGGCCTGGCCTTTGTTTTGCGATGGGGTTGGTTCGTTCCGCGCGAGGTAAGCCGGCCTCGAGTCGCGTCGCCCCGTAAGGGTCCGCGGCGAGGGGCCGGCGCCTTTTCCTTAGCAGGCGGGTTGCGCGTTGGATTGCCAATGCAGTGGGCGCCATGCGCCCACTGTTCT
>CBESZZ010000255.1:0-6098 GCA_965534055.1 uncultured bacterium
CCCGGCTGAATTCACTCGGTTCGGTGGACAGATCCTGTTCACGGCGACATCGCCCGCAACGGGTCGTGAGCTGTGGTCACTCAACCCTGTCACCCGGGCCACACGGCTCGTCGCGGATCTGCAGGATGGACCAGGGTCCAGCGGGCCATCCAAGCTGACGGTGTTCAACGCCGAGGTCTACTTCGCTGCAAACGACAACCAGAGCGGCCAAGAACTGTGGAGGACTGATGGCACGACGCAGGGCACTCGCATCGTCTTCGACATCATGCCTGGCCCAACCGGGTCGCGGGTCGACTCCCTGACCGTGCTCGGCAATCAGCTGTATTTCCGGGCCACAGACGCGAACGGCTCGGAACTGTGGAGGACCGACGGCACCGCGGCAGGAACCACGCGCGTTGCGGACCTAGAACCTGGAGCCGGCAGCTCGACACCTTCGTTGCTCACGGTGCACCAGGGTGCACTCTACTTCCGGGCGAGGACAAGCCAAACTGGAGCTGAGCTTTGGCGATCTGACGGCACCGCAGGGAACACCACGCTCGTGCGCGACATTGTCGCCGGCGCGGGCGACAGCTTTCCGACCAACCTGATGTCTGTAGGCACCGCGCTAGTATTCAAGGCGGGCGATCAGGTTTGGCGCACCGATGGCACCAGTAATGGCACGCAGCTCATTGCCGCCATCAACGCGGTTGAAATCTTCAGCACCGGTTCGCGCGCGTTCTTTTCGCAGGGGGCGTCGCTCTACGTGACCGACGGACAGGCTGGGAACTCGACATTGATTGCCAATGTCAGCGGTCCGTTTCAGTCGTTCTTTGGCTTCTCCGCGTTCGGAAACAACGTGCTGTTCAACCAAATCTCAGTGCTCGGCGGCCCATTTACTCTGTGGCTCTCAGACGGCACGGCCGCGGGGACCAATGCACTCCAGACGAGCACGGCACTCAGAGTGTCGCGCGCACAGATCGGCGCACAGGTGCTGTTCTCCTCAGGCGGTGAACTCTGGCGAACCGACGGCACTTCGAACGGCACAAGCTTGGTTCGCGACATCAACCCCGGCGCGCAACCTTCTGACCCCGCGGAGTTTGTCGCGCTTCCGGGACTCGGCAATGTCATCTTCTCCGCCGACGACGGTGCGGTCGGCCGCGAACTCTGGACCAGCGACGGAACCACCGCAGGAACAACACGCGTTGCGAACGTTGCGACGCCGGCCGGGATCACGCGCGACAACCGCATCGACGAAATCGTCGACGCTGCGGGCATCTCTTACTTCTCTGCAGACGACGGAAGTGGGGCCACCCTATGGCGCACCGACGGAACCGCGGCAGGAACAGGCGCAGTCACCCCACCAGGACCTGGCCGACCGACACTCGTTTCGGATCTAAGCGCCGTGGGCACGAACGTATTCTTCATCGCCGACAACCCTCCTCCCTTCAAGTCAGTTTGGGTGAGCGACGGATCCGCCGCAGGAACCCGTGTTGCCGCAACCATCAGGAGCCGCTTTCTACAACGCCTCATTCCCGCACAAGACCGGCTGTATATCCTCGACAACTCCGGATTATATATCCTCGACAATTCGTCACCGAGCGCGACACCCTTGATCGGGTCCGTCTCTGGTGGCGACCGTCAGTTCGCTCCACTCGGGCGTGGATTGGTGTTCGCGGCCTTTGGCGGCGCCTTAGCCGGCAACGAGCCTCACTACACGGACGGAACACCGGCGGGCACGATCCTTCTGGCAGACCTTTCCCCCACCGGGAGTTCTGCCCCCGAGAACATGGTGGTGCTGAGTCAACGGTGCTACTTCACCGCACTCCGCCGCAGCGCCCTCTACGTCACGGACGGCACACCGGCTGGGACGCTGTCGTTCGTCGATGTCGCACCCGGCACAAACGACATCTACGACTCTCTGGTCGTGGTGGGCGACACCCTCTACTTCACGTCGCTGACGCCCAACAACGGCGTAGAGCTTTGGCAATCTGATGGCACGGCCGCGGGAACTTCGTTGGTCCGTGCGAACTCACCGGGAACACCACAACTTGATCAGGTCGTGCAGGAGACGACCCTCGGCGACCGCCTACTGTTCACCGACCAGTCGCAGCGACTGTGGGTCACGGACGGAACAGCCGCAGGCACCATCCCGATTCTGCAGCAACCAGTTGGCAGCGTCGTGAGTACAGGCACAAGATTCGCGTGGTTCGCAGCACAGGACGTGGGAGTTGGCGAAGAGCTTTGGCGAACAGACGGCACGATCGCGGGAACACAGCGATTCGCGGATCTCTATCCGGGTGCTACAGACTCAATGCCCCACACGTTCACCCATTCGGCCGGGCGCCTGCTGTTCGCGGCAACCCACCCGTCGTTTGGGATCGAACCCTGGGTGCTGGAGCTAGGCGCCAACGTGCAGTCCGTGGGAAACGGTTGCTCAGGCTCGGGTATCGCTCCGACCCTAAGCAGCACGGATCCAGTGCTTGGCTCGACCGTACCGCTGGACGTCATCGGCGGCCCCATCCAGGGCCTTGGCACCGTGTTGATGAGCTTCTCGACCACGACGAGCATGACGATTGGCCCAACCCCATGTGCGCTGTTCGTGAGTCCGGGATTTGTTTCCCTGGGCGTTCGGCTCATTCAGAACGGTCAGTTCAGCGAGTCGCTAACCATCCCCAACGACACGCAGCTGAGCGGTCTGAGGCTCCGGGCACAGGCGGTGACTCTCGATACTCCTAGACTTCGGGACGCCGCGTCGACCAACGGGCTGACGTTGACGCTCGGAAACTAGAACGCGAGGGAGATTCGCTGATCAGCGAACCCCCCATTCATCCGCAACTACGGCGCGGAAGCGCTATCGCTCACGCTGAACCCGTCGCGTTGCAACCCCAACACCAGGGTGTTGGACGTCGAAGCCGCCGCCTTCTGCGCGGTCTCCAAAGCCCGGAGCTCATACAACCCGCCGTGCTCGCGAAGCATCTTCGCTGCATTGGCCAGGTTGCGAAGCACCGCAGTTTCACCTCGTGCACGCTCTAAGTTTGCACGCGCTTCTGCGCGAGCCTTCACGGCTTCACCGAGTGCACTCTTGAGCTCACCGCGAACGGATACGTCCAGAATCACAGCACGCTCAACCTTCATGCCAAGCGACGTTGCCTCGGCACCCAACCGCTCCTGCAACGTGGCTGACACCGCTGAACGGTCCGCGAGCAACGCTTCCAAATCGCACGTCGAGACAGCGTCTCGCAGAGCGATCTGCACGAGGCGATACAGCGCGGTGTGTGCGTCATCCATGGACGCGCGAGCGCGCTCGGGCGAGTTCACGCAGTACTGCATGCTCGTGCTCACCTTCACCGGCAGCGAATCCTTCGTCATCACCTCTTGCGTAGGCAGTACGAACGAACGGTTTCTCCCGTCGGTGACTTCCACCTCCTCACGCCAGGGAGTGAAACGTCGACCGGCTTCAATGCGCCCCAGGACACGGCCGTCACGCATCCGCAGCGCGATTTCGTAGTCCTGGATCGTGATGTAGCGCTTCCGGATCGCATTCACGGCCATGGGAACAATCACGGACAAGAGGATGAGGACGATGACGATGACTGCCGGCCACATGGTGGGCGCTCCCGCTGAAGTGGGTGAGTGCACGCCCGCGCATCGCCGGGAACGCAGGGCGGGGTCCAACCAGCGAGGGAAGGACCACAGAGCCTTGCGCTCCCCCATGGCGATGCGCGAACGCGCGAGGGTTGGTTCTAAGCCAGAGCTGCCCTTGGCAACCGCAGGGTGAAGCGGCAACAGCCGCGAACCCCGTCTAACCAGTTGGGCAGCGCTGAGAGCTAGGCAACCTCGATGCCACGCTGACCTTCTTTTCAGAAGGTCGCCACAACTAACTACCTATACATTACTTACGACTCTAGATCCAACTTGTGCATGGCCTATCCTAAGATCTTGAACGATCTCAGTATCTCGCTTCGTATCCTTCTGGATCCCACCGGATCGATCCAATCCAAAGGGAAGCACCCCATCCCCCGCAAGGTAACGTTCGACCATGCATCCCTCCCTGTGGGTCCGCGAAGCGGATGAACTCAACCCGCCCGATCGCCCGCTTCCTGATCACGCAGACGTGGTCGTGATCGGCGGCGGAGTCGCTGGCGTATGCACTGCCCTGGAACTCATCCGCGGCGGAGTCTCCGTCGCCCTGCTCGAAGCCGGCACCATCGCCAGCCGCGCGAGCGGCCGCAACGACGGTCAGGTGCTGCTTGGTTTGGGCGAGCATTACAACCGCATCGTGGGCCAGTTCGGGGCGGAGCAGGCCCGGATGCTGTGGAGCTTCATTCACGAGAACAACAGACTGGTGAAGGAAAACGTCGAGAGTCTTGGGCTCGACGCGGCGCTCGTGCAGGGCGGCGGACTGCGGCTTGCCGAGACCGAACATGAAGCGCACGAGTTTCACGAAGCCGCCGAAGCCATGCGCGCCGAAGACCTACCCTTCGTGCTGCACGACGAAGCGAGCCTGCGCGAAAAGCTGCCACCCGCAGTCGGCTTCCATGGCGCCATGGAGCTTCCCGGCGAAGCGGTGATCCAGCCGGCACGTTTCGTGCGTGCAATCGCGCGTGCTGCGATCGACGCGGGCGCCGATGTTCGCGAGCAGTGCCCGGTAGCCTCGATTGAGGGCGACGCCGGAAGCTTCAAGGTGTCGCTAGAAGACGGCCGCGCAATGAAGGCATCGATGGTCGTGCACTGCACCTCGGCGCTCGGCGCAGCGATCGAAGACACGCGCTTCTTGAAGACGCACGTCTTCCCGTTCCGCGGCCAGATCATCGCCACCGACCCGCTGGAGCCCGCACTCACGGAAGGTTTCGGCCCCTACGCGATGTCGAGCAACTTCTGCTACGAGTACTTCCGCATGCACGAGAGCCGCTTTGTCGTCGGCGGCATGCGCTGGTCAGTGAAGGGCGAAGAGCAGGGCACGCTCGACGACAACGTCATCAACCCCACGATCTCCGCCAATCTCACGAATTGGGTTCACGAGCACTTCCCTACGCTGCGCGAAACTCCGTTCCCGCACGCCTGGACCGGGATCATGGCAGGAACCTCAGACGGCCTGCCATTGCTCGGCGCCCTGCCAGGCCGACCGGGCGTGTTCGTCAACGCAGCATTCAACGGCTACGGACTCAGCTTCGCTTGGCTCGCCGGCCGCACGGTGGCCCAGCAGATTCTCACTGGCGCAGGAGAACACCCGGCAACTGCACTGTTCGCGCCGCGTCGCTTCATCGACTGATTGAAGCTCAACGACACGGCCTGCGGCAACTGTTGCGAGCCACCCATCAACAGAGTCTCCCGCTGAGACCGCCGCAACGCCGCTGCCATCGAGCACGGAGCGACTCGAGGAACCTCACGCCTCAAGCATCCAAGTCCAACTGTCGAGAAACTCGACGTGAATTGGACGATTGCACTAGCGCTCTACGCATTGGTTGCCGCAGTGGCGGTGGCGTTCGCGGCATGGACCGCGGCTTCAGCAGTAAGTAACCGACGCAACGTCGAGCCATTCGCAACCTCGCACCGCGCTTGGACAGCAGCCGGCGCCATCCTTTTGCCGGTCACCATCGCAGCCTGCGTCTTCGCGCCGGTCCTGCAGATTCCGGAAGCTGGCCTCGCACTGGCGGCGCTCCCGTTCCTCGCGTTCATCGCGACCTGGTCCGGGGTTGAAGTCATGCGGCGACACGGCCTCCTGGACCGCGCCCTGTGGACGCCCATTTTCCTGTTCAACGCCCTGCTCACCGGCGTCTATGCGGTGCGCGTGTGTCAGGACTTCATCGGCATCGACTGCGGCACCGCGGGCGCCGCACTGACCCAGGCACTGGCGACCACACAAACGGTCTGTGGTAGCGAAGCCGCGGGCACCGCCCCGCTGTGGCTCTACGCGCCGTTCGTCATTCCGCTGGCCGAACGCTTCGATTGGCGACATCGAATGGCCGTCGGCGTCGGAGCGGTTGCCGCACTCGCCCTCTCGGTGACGTTCTTCACCGCGTTGCCCGAGGCAGGGCTGCGCGCCCGTGCGTTGAGGACGTATGCATCATCCGCGAAGTTAGAGCCGACCGAAGGGCCATTCTCACGCAGAGCGCAAT
>CBESZZ010000256.1:0-6085 GCA_965534055.1 uncultured bacterium
CCGGTAACGGTAGGAGAGGCCTCGGTCATCGTCGTCGTCGCCGCACCGCACCGCGGGGCCGCGTTCGATGCTTGCCGCGAACTCATGGACCGCCTGAAAGCCGAAGCCCCCATCTTCAAAGAAGAACAACTCGCCGATCCGGCACCCGACGGTTCGAGCACGCGTTGGATCGGCAACTTGCCGCAGCCTCCCCAGTAGCGACGAGCCGCGCCGCACCGAACGCGCGATCCGCGCGCGGTGTGACCACGCAAAGCGGGTTCGCCTAAGCCTCGACCCAAGCCTCCATGGGCGGGCAGGCGCAAATCAGGTTGCGGTCACCATGCACGTCATCCACCCGCGCAACCGCGGGCCAGAACTTGTGGGCGCGAGTCCACGCCGTAGGAAACGCTGCATGCTCTCGAGAATATGGGCGATCCCAAGCGTCGCCCGCGACCGCCGCCGCGGTATGCGGGGCCCTCTTCAGAGCATTGTTTTCGCGATCCATCTCGCCCGCCTCGATTGCAGCGATCTCCTGACGGATCTGAATCATGGCATCGATGAAGCGATCCACCTCTTCCAGTGGCTCGCTTTCGGTCGGCTCGATCATCAGCGTGCCGGCCACGGGAAACGACATGGTGGGGGCGTGGAAGCCGTAGTCGATCAAGCGTTTCGCAAGATCCGCAACCTCGATCCCCGCGCTCTTCTTGAAGCCACGCACGTCAAGAATGCACTCGTGGGCAACCATGCCGTTCTGGCCGGAATACAGCACGGGGAAGTGTGGCGCGAGGCGGGCGGCGATGTAGTTCGCAGACAGAATCGCCACCTCCGTTGCGCGGCGCAGTCCATCCGCGCCCATCATCGCGATGTATGCATAGCTAATCGGCAGGATCGACGGGCTACCCCACGGCGCGGCTGACACCGGACCAATCGCTTGATCACCGCCGGTCTTCACGACTGGGTGCCCGGGAAGGAACGGTGCAAGATGCTTCGCGACACCGATGGGGCCCATACCCGGACCACCGCCGCCGTGCGGAATACAAAACGTCTTGTGCAGGTTCAGGTGGCAAACGTCGGCACCGAGTTCACGCGGCTTCATCAGGCCGACCTGCGCATTCATGTTCGCGCCATCCATGTAGACCTGGCCTCCGTGCTCGTGCACGACGGCACACACGGTTTTGATCTTCTCTTCGAAGACGCCGTGCGTTGACGGGTAGGTCACCATCAACGCAGCGAGTTGCTCGCGGTGTGCTTCGGCTTTCGCCTTGAGATCGGCGACATCAATGTTGCCTTGCTCGTCACACTTCACGACGACCACGCGCATCCCAGCCATCTGCGCGCTGGCCGGGTTTGTCCCGTGCGCGGATTGTGGAATGAGGCAGACATCGCGGCCCGCATCGCCTTCTTCCTTCCGACTGCGCAGGTAGGCGCGAATCACCAGCAATCCCGCATATTCCCCTTGGGCACCCGCGTTGGGCTGAAGGGAAACCGTGTGGAAACCGGTGATCTCCGCCAGCCAATCCACCAGGTTCTTGTGCAGCGTGCGGTAGCCCTTCGCCTGCTCGTCGGGCACGAAGGGATGCAGTGCTCCGAACTCCGGCCAGGTCACCGGGACCATCTCGGTGGTCGCGTTCAGCTTCATCGTGCACGACCCCAGGGGGATCATGGATGTCGTGAGCGACAGATCCTTACCCTGCAGTCGATGCAGGTAGCGGAGCATCTCCGTTTCGGAGTGGTGCTCGCTGAACACAGGATGCTCGAGGAAGCCGCTGGTGCGTGCTAGATCCTGCGGAACCGGCCGCGGCTGCACGTTGTCCGGTAGCGGTTGATTCACACCGAACGCCCGCAACACGTCATCAAGGTCAGCAGCTTCCACGGTCTCGTCGAGCGTGATGCCGACATCTCCGTTGTCGAAGTGACGCAAGTTGATTCCTTGCTTCCGGGCTGCCGAGATGACGTCGGCACCGGAGCTGCCTTTTGGTGTGACCCGAATCGTGTCGAACACCGCATCTTTCTCGGTCACCTTGTGGCCTGCGGCCGACAGCGAATCCGCGAGTCCGAGCGTCGCAGTGCGCACGCGAACCGCGATGGAACGCAAGCCATCGGGGCCGTGGTAGACGGCATACATCGACGCCATGATCGCGAGCAGAACCTGCGCCGTGCAGATGTTGCTCGTGGCCTTCTCGCGACGAATGTGTTGCTCGCGCGTCGATAGCGCCAAGCGCATGGCGGGACGACCTTCGGCATCGATCGACACACCAATGATGCGGCCTGGCATTTGGCGCTTGTACTCTTCGCGGGCACCAAGGAACGCCGCGTGTGGACCACCAAATCCCATCGGCACGCCAAAGCGCTGCGTCGTGCCAACGACGATGTCTGCGCCCATCTCGCCGGGTGGCCGGAACAGCGTCATTGCCAAGAGATCGCAAGCGACCGCGGCGAGGGCGCCGGCTTCGTGAACCCGCTCAATCGCCTGATCGAGCTTGCGCGCGCGACCGTCGGTGCCGGGGTTCTGGAACAACACACCGAACGTGTCCGGGGTTAGCGAAAACTCACCTTGGTCAATCGTCGCCGGGTCGAAAAGCACCACCTGAATGCCCATCGGTTCCGCACGCGTTTGCAGAACGGCGATCGTTTGCGGATGGCATTCTGACGACACGAGGAACGTCGACTTGTCCTTGGCTTTCGACCCGAGCACCCGCTGGCAGAGGGTCATCGCTTCGGCTGCGGCGGTGGACTCGTCAAGCAACGACGAGTTGGCGACCTGCATACCCGTCAGGTCCAAGACCATCGTTTGGAAGTTCAGCAGCGCTTCCATCCGTCCCTGCGAGATCTCCGCCTGGTAAGGCGTGTACTGGGTGTACCAACCCGGGTTCTCGAGGATGTTCCGCTGGATGACACCCGGGGTGTTCGTTCCCGCGTAGCCCATCCCCAAGTACGAGCGACACACTTCGTTCTGATCCGCGATCTCGCGCAGATCTTCCAGCGCCTCTACCTCCGTGCGGGCCGCCGGCAAGTTCAGCGTACCTTCCCAACGAATCGCGCCCGGGACCGCGCGTTCAATCAGCGCATCCAAGCTGTCCACGCCAAGTGTCTTGAGCATGGTCGCGACGTCCTGGTCACGGGGGCCAATGTGACGATCGGCAAAACGTTCGGAGCGAGGCAACCGTGAGTCGCGAGGGTCTGGCATAAGAACAGCAGTCTGGGTTCCGCGGAGGAAACGAGGTCAATTCGAAGCACGAACGCGGAGCAACTCTCGAACGATGTCGGAGTTTCTCTTGCGCCGCCCAGCCGGTCCGATCGGCGTCAAATCGACGCAGTCCGGGCAGTGGGCGTGGCGCCTATTTTGCGCGGGCGGACCGCCAACGGAAACAGAGGAGTGGGCCGCCGTTTTGGGCGAAGATGACTTCGAGCCCGCTCGTCGACTGGTTTCCCAAGCGGCGGAGCACAACCGCGGCGGCGTCGCCAGGCACCAACAACCCCGTTCGGACCGGCGGAACGACGGTGGGGTGACCCTTTGTATCGAACTGCAACCAGGCTCCAACCCCGCCATCCATGGGCCCAGTCTCCGGCTCCGGAGCGAAAAAATTCGTCGCTCCAATCCAAGCATCGCCCTCTGGGCTGCCCAGGTCGGCAGGCGCTGGAACCCGCAACCACTCCCGGACAGGTGCCGCTTGCGCCGCCCGCGGCAGTTCGACTCGACTAAATCCCTGCTCGGTCTGGAGGAACACCGCGGACTCCAAGCTCGTGGCTTGCACAGTCAGACCACCCGAGAGGAGTTCGGGCGAATAGATCTCGGTGAGCGTCGCGCGCGCGAAGTCTTCGTAGGTTCCGAACTTCTTCGTGATGCCGCCGATCGCACGACTGCTGCAGCTGCGACCACGCACCGGCAACAGGGTTTCACCTTCCCACTTGGCCTCCACGAGATCGCGGCGGCCATCGCCATCGAAGTCGGAGGCATACACCCGGTAGGGGTGATCTGCGGACGCGTGGTACTTGCTGTTCAAGCCGAGGTTCCCCGCGAGGATGTCGGGCTTGCCGTCCCCGTTCACGTCGCCCACGCCCACGCTGAACCATAGGCCAGTCCATGGCATCAAGCTGGGCATCGAGCGTCGTCGCACGCGCAACTCTTGGTTGTCGCCATGTGAACCGTCACCGACACCTTCGCCCGGCCGGACAAACTCAAGCACGCGAATCGGTGCGAAGTGCGCCGCGACGACGAGCTCCACGCGCCCATCGCCGTCTAGGTCTGCGAAGACCGCATCGTGCACCAACCCGAGAGCGGTTGGATCCGCTGCGCTGCCTGCATTGCGCTCGTCCGTCGGCTGACTCTCGGACATCTGAGCCGTTTCGAGTGGGGCAAACGATCCCGCTTGGTTCAAGTAGATGCGGCTGCGCGGTGCGTCGGGCCAAGCGCCGGGAATAACCCGACCGCCGACGAATAGATCGAGGTCTCCATCGCCATCCACGTCGCCGGCAGCGACTGCACCGCCCGAAAACACTTCAGCAGGGAACGAAGAGCTGCGCACGAGACCACCCAGGCCATCGCCCAGATACAGTCGATCGACCAACTCTTCGCTCGTTGCGCCGTGCTCCACACCACCGCTCACGACAAACAGATCGAGGTGGCCATCCCCGTTGGCGTCCAACGCAACAGCATCGACGTCTTCAGCATTTCGATCTGCCTCGAATGCAGCCTGTGTGCCTTCGGGCGCCGGATCGAACCTCGTCGATTGCAGGCCTGAGGGATCGACGACGCTGTTTGCAGTCTCTTCACCTTTCAGGCCAGCTGCACCGCCGGAATCCTCGATCGATGCGGTCGCCAGCCAAAGTGATCCCGCCCGGCCCAATGCACCGCCCACGTAGCAATCGTCGACTCCATCTTCGTTGAAGTCGCCCGCAACCAACGCTGGTCCGCTTCGCGACAACCGGTAGGGGAGTAGTGGCTGCCCAGCGAAATCGTCGAACGGGTTTTCTTGATGGCTCACCGGCGGGGGCTGCGCGGGTTCTAGCCACGTCTTTGGCGCGGCGGCGATAGGAGTTACTTCCAGGGCCTCACCCTGATGTAGCTGGTGGATCTGGTCCGCCTTCAGATCATCAAACACCTGCACCGACCCGTCCGGCCAAGCAACCGACACGGAGTCCGCGATCGTGGCCTCACCAAGCCCCACGTGAACCAAGGTTTCCGCGCCGCTCAGGTAGCCGCGCGCGGGATAGACCTGCCGGCTCGCCGATCGCGTTCCGTCTTGCCAGCTGACAGTGACTTTCGCACCAACTCCCTGGGTGTTGTTCTTTAGCCCGTGCAACCGCAACAACAGGCCGTGGTGTCCATCCCGCTCGCGCGTCATGTTTCGATACACCCCGAGCGGCTCGTTTAGATGACTCGCCAGGACGTCGAGATCCCCATCACGATCCAGGTCTGCGAGCACCGCACCGTGGCTCACGCCGAGGTGGCCGAGTCCCCAGTCGTCGCGCCGCGTGAATCCCAAGTCGCCGGTGTTCGCGAACGCCGCGTTGCGCTCTGGGTTTGCAGGCACGGACTGAATCAGTTCTAGGGCTTCATCACGGGAGCCCTCCTTCCAGAGCTTTGAGACGCGCGGCTGAAGGTCTGGGTTCATGTCGAACCGCGGGATGCCGTTGGTTGCGAATAGATCGACGTGGCCATCGCAGTCGAGGTCACCAAAGCAAAGTGACCACGTCCAATCGGTAGACGCGACGCCAGCCAGTTGCCCGATTTCTTGGAAGCGCCCACGCCCCGTGTTGAGGAAGAGCGCGTTGCGCATTGCCTGCTGCGGTTTCGCGCGAGCCAGGAAGGGACCGCGGTTCGACATCTCGCCCATCAACCACTTCGACATCATGTGCGTGGTACTGGACATGTCGGCGACCATGAAGTCGACGGCGCCATCACCGTTGATGTCCGCGAAGTCCGCACCCATACCGAAGAACGCCACGTGAGGCAGAAGCTTCAACGTCGCGTCCTCAAACGTCCCATCGCCGCGGTTGCGCCACAAGCGATCCGGCGACTCAAGGTCGTTGGCGACGAAGATGTCCGGCCAGCCATCACCATCCGCGTCGAAGAACATCGCCGAGAGCCCCATGCCCTGACCAC
>CBESZZ010000257.1:0-6085 GCA_965534055.1 uncultured bacterium
GCTGGATCGTGGAGGCAGAGAGCCTTGGGTTCTGGCTCCTGTTTGGGCTCTGAATTTGGGTGAGGCATGGTGTCAGAATGGCGAGCCTTCGGAAGTTAGCATTGCGGTGGGACTCACGAACGCCGAAAAAGCCCGCATGTTGCTCGGTTCGATCATTCTCGCCGGCGGTGGAAGCACTCGCATGGGCCAGTCCAAAGAGGCTCTGCACTGGGGTGAAACCACCCTGCTGGGACGCGTGGCGGACATGCTTCTCTACTGCACCCACCCCGTGCTCATGGTGGCCGGCCTACCCGAAGACGGCCTGCCGCCGCTTCCGCTCGAACTCGAAGTCGTCCGTGATGAGGTCAAAAACGGCGGTCCATTCGCGGCAATGGCCACGGGCATCCGCAAGCTGAAGGGAATGTGCGACGCGGTGTTGATCACCGCATGCGACATGCCGTTCCTAGACCAAGAAGCCGTGGCGTGGCTGTCTGAGCAGCTCGGCGACAACCAGCTGGCCATCCCTCAGGTCGACGGCAAGCTGCAGCCCATGGCGGCCATCTACCGCATGGACGTGCTTCCCGAAGTCGAGAAGCTCCTCGAGACCAGCATCAACGAACCGCGGAAGCTGGCTGAGCACGTCAAGACCCGCATCCTGACGGAAGCGGATCTGAAGAGCTTCGATCCGGAGATGAAGTTCATCCGCAGCGTCAACACGCGCGACGAATACGAAGCCGCATGCCGCGTGGGCGGGATGCCCGTCGTCTGACGCGCCTGCCGCTGCCCACGGCACTCGCGGCCTCTGGCCGCTGCTAACCGCAGCCGAGCAAGACGGTCGTCCGCACAAGGAACGGGGCCAATCCACGCCCGGTCGTGGGGTTGCCGGTTCGTCACGAGAATGCGACGCCGCCCATTGCCCTGCTCGGCGCGGCGCGCCGCTAACATGGAGGGACGCTCTAGACGTCTGCATCGCCCCCCCCTTCGGATAGCCACCCTTACGTGCCGACCATGAACCTCCACCTCTCACTCTTTTCGATCACCGCCGTTTGCGCGTTGACCATCCCATCCGTTGCACAAGACATGATCGGTGTCTCATGGGGAGGCGACGTCTACTCAATCGACTCAACAACCGGGACCGGAACCCAAATCGGCTCCACCGGCTTTGCGAGCGGATCGGGCATCGGCACCAACTCGATGGCCATTGCCCAGGGCACCGTGTGGGTCACCTACAACAGCGGGATCAACATGACCGACTTCCAAACGGTCAACCGAAGCACGGGTGCTGCGACGACGATCAGCTCAGCCCCGATCGACATCCGTGGCTTCGCCCACGATGGAGCGTCGACGTTCTACGCGATTGCCAACTCCACCGTAGACACGCTCTACAGGGTCGACCCAACCACCGGGGCCATGACGTTCGTCGGCGCCACCGGCTTCACCGGGATCCAAGGGCTCGCTCATGACGGCACCAGCCTGTACGCGTGGGACCTCTTCGACGGGTTGTTGGTCATCGACACCACGACCGGCGTCGCCACGGACGTGAGCGCGGTCAACGGCGGCTTGGCCAGCGTCGCCTCTGCACAGTTCCTCGCCGTCGACACCGCGGGAAACCTGCTGACCGGACGCAGCAACCTCTTCTCCGTGGACAAGACGAACGGCAGCGCAACGTTGATCGGCACGGGCGGCTACAGCGACGTACGCGGCGCCGACTTTACGTGCGAAATCACGACGATTGGGCCTGGCTGCCCCGGCACGCTCGGCATCCCGCAAATCAGCATGAACCCATGCCCGGCCTCTCCAGGCCGAATCACTGCGACCACGTCCAACGGCACACCCAACGGCGTCTACGGCATTGGTTTGGGATTCTCCAACGTGACGATCCCGTTCCCGAACGGCTGCGTCTACTACGTCGGCGCCAACAGCCTCTTCTTGCTCTCCGTGCTCGACGGCTCGGGGCAGGAAACCTTCAACTTGATCTCCATGGTGCCGGCCGGCTTCAGTGGCTTGGTGCTTCGCACGCAGTCGTTGGTGCAAGACAGCGGCGCGCCGGGCGGATTTGTGGCGACGCCGGGACTCGAGTTCACGCTGCAGTAGGTCTCGGTACGCAAGTGCGCGGCGACGCGGCAAAGGGCTAGAACGTCTGTTCTTTCAGGGCCTTGTCCACCGCGGCCCGCACTTCATGCAGCTTCCGCTCTGCCTCCTCTGGCAACGGCGCGCTGTCCTTGAAGCGCGGATGACGGTCGCCTTCGACCGCGTGGTAGACTTCATTCCACGTCAGGTCCTCTAAGGGCAGGCCGGGCATCAAGATCTCAGGATCTTTCTCGGCGCGGACCACGATGTCTGAAGCGATCAACCGCTCCGCGACCTCGTCCAGCCACTCGCGCGGCACGTCCAGCTTGGCGCCGATCTGGGGCAAGTAGCTGCCGAGCATCTTGTTGCGAAAGCGGTCTGCGCAATCCGTCACGATGTGCCACGCCATGCGCTGCTTCATCTCAAAGGATGACTCGGGCATGTAGACCAGGCCGCGCAGCAGTCGCAAGTTCTGCACGGCGTAGCTGATCTCAGCGCCCAGCAAGATGATGGTCCACATGGTCTGCAGGTAGACCAAGAGCAGGGGCAGCGCGGCGAGCGTTCCATACAGGGCGTTCGCGCCGGAGATGCCCAGCTGCAGCCGCACATAGAGGCTCTGCACCAAGAGGACCCCGCTACCAGCGAAGACTCCGCCGACGAACGCTGGCTTCCACCTCACGGGCGCGCTTGGCATCAAGCGATAGAGCGCGGTGAACGCAGCCCAAAGCACGATGTGCGGCACGATGCCAAGCCCCGCCTCCACCGCCCATCCGATGAAGGGAACGTACTCGTTGATGTCCGCCGCGAGCGCAGGGTTGCTGAGCACCGAGTTGGACACCAGCGCAACCAACACCATCGGCGGCACGAACATCACCAAGGCGACGAAGTCGGTGATCCGTCGCAGCCAACTGCGGCTCTTCTTGGTCTTCCAAACGTGGTTGAACGCTTGCTCGACTCGAATGAAGAGAACGAGCGCCGTCCAGATCACGACGACACTGCCCACCACGCCCAGCGCAGCGAAGTTCGTCTTCTCCACGATGGCGCGCAGACCTTCAAAGAGGTTCGCGAACTGCGGCGTTTCCTGCCCCAGCTTGAAGAACTGATCCCGCAACTCTTCGCCGTAGCCCAAACCGTTCGCAATGCTGAACGACAGCGCGAGCAGCGGCACCAGCGAAAGCAGCGTCACCAACGTCATCCCCGCAGCCTGGATCGTGCCCAGGTCCTGGAAGAAGTTCTTGAAGACGTGGGTGCCGACCCGCAGCGCCGCGATGAAGAAGCGCTTGGGCTGCGAAAGGCTGCGCAGGTCCTCGTGCCAGAGATCCTCGCGAAACCAACGGAGGAAGGCTTTGATCTTTGGGAACACGAGACAGATGCAGCGGCGACGGTGGAAACGGACCTGGTGAAGCGCTTCGCGCTTTCACCAGAACGGACTGAAGAAGCTTAGCGTCTGGCCAGAGCAAGCCGAGGCTTGGGGATCGGTGCGGCTATCGTGTGCAACATCATGCGCGTCACCCTGCTGGGCACCGGAACCGCGATTCCCGAGCCCCAACGATTCCCCTGCGCCTACCTGGTGCAGTCCCCCACCAAAAACCTCCTCGTGGATTGCGGGCCCGGCATCCTGCGCCGAATGGCGTCCATGGGGGTTGGCTTGGAATCGCTCGACGCGCTGCTGCTCACGCATTTCCACACCGACCACACGGCCGACGTCGCCGCGCTGCTGTTCGCCCTGCGCAACCAGCGCTACCACAACCGGCCGCCCCTGCCGATCCTCGGCGGCCCTGGGCTCGCCGCGTGGCTCCGCAGCCTGGCGGGCGCCTGGCGCTGGGTGGACCCTGAATTGGTCGAATGTGGCGTTCAGGTCATCGCCAGCTCAGGAGAACACTTCGATCAAGACTCCGAGAGCCCCCTGCGGGAGGCCCTAGACGGGTTTGAGATCACGGCCGTCCCCGTGACCCACACCCCAGACAGCCTGGCCTTCCGGTTCGAGCATCCGTTTGCTGAAGGCCCCCTCGCCCTCTCTGGCGACGCGGACGTCTGCCCCGGCTTAGAGACGGTCGCGCGCGACGCAGAATGGTTCATCTGCGATGCAGCGTTTCCCAGCGACAACCACGTCGAAGGCCATCTCACCCCCAAACTCGCTGCCGAAGCCGCCACGCGAGCCGGCGCCAAGCGCCTGATCTTGACCCACTTCTACCCCGAGTGCGATGCGGTCGACGTCGTCGCAGAAGCCCAGCCCTTCTTCGACGGCGAAATCATCCGCGCGGAAGACGGGATGCAGTTCGAGCTGTGATCGGGGCGGGTGGCGCTTGACGGGACGGGCGTCCCGCACAATCCTCTCCGCCCGCCAATCCGAGCGCACCCGCAGCAGTTGGCGTATCGGGAGTCAAATCTTGAAGAGCGCGGGAAAACCACCGATCTCAGACTCCAAGCAGCAACCGGCAATCAGCCATGACGAAGCAAGCAGAAAAGCACTCATTCCAAGCGGAGGTCAATGAAGTCCTCTCGAGCGTTGTCCACTCTCTCTACAGCAACCGCGAGATCTTCCTTCGCGAGTTGATCAGCAACGCTTCGGACGCTCTGGACAAGTTGTCGTTCCGTGCGCTGACCGAGCACGACCTCTTGCCCGGTGATGAAGAACTGCGCGTCGAGCTGATTCCCGACCGCGAAGCGCGCACCCTGACCATCCGCGACAATGGTGTCGGGATGACCAAGCAAGACCTCATCGACAACCTCGGCACCATCGCTCGCTCGGGCAGCAAGAAGCTGATGGAGTCCATCCAGGACAAAGACGTCGGTAGCGACAAACTCTCGTTGATCGGCCAGTTCGGTGTGGGCTTCTACTCCGCGTTCTTGGTTGCCGACAACGTGGTCGTGACCTCGCGCCACGTCGACTCCGAAGAAGCTTGGCAGTGGGAAAGCGAAGCCAAGGGTGAGTTCTCCATCGAGACGGCGGAACGCGCCGCGCGCGGCACGGACATCGTGCTGCACATGAAGGAAGACGCCGACGAGTACCTCGAGACTTGGGGTGTGCAGAATCTGGTGCGCAAGTACTCCGACTACGTGCGCTTCCCGATTCGCTTGGAGATGGAAACATCGAAGCAGGAAGGCGAAGGCGACGACGCCAAAACCGTCACCGAGACCGAGTGGAAGACAATCAACGAAGCCCGCGCACTCTGGCGCCGCTCCAAGAGCGACGTCACCGACGAGCAATACGACGAGTTCTACAAGCACCTTGCCCACGACTGGGAGTCGCCGCTCGCCCGCGCGCACTTCAAAGTTGAAGGCACGCAAGAGCTTGCCGGTCTGCTGTTCGTGCCAAGCCGCGCGCCAATGGACCTGTTCGAGAAGAAGGCCCGCGGCCTGAAGCTGTTCGTCAAACGCGTGTTCATCATGGACGACGCGGAAGCCCTGCTTCCGGAGTGGCTGCGCTTCGTCAAAGGCGTGATCGACTCGGAAGACCTGCCGCTGAACGTCTCCCGTGAGCTGCTGCAGGACAACGCGTCATCGCGCTTCATCCGCAAGCAGGTCATCGCCAAGACGCTCGCTCTGCTCGATGAGATGGCCAACGAAGGCGAGGTCACGAGTGGCGAAAACGGCGGCACGACCGAACGTCGCTACATCAAGTTCTGGCAGCAGTTCGGCATCGTCCTGAAAGAAGGCTTTCACTACGACCCAACGCACAAGGACGAGCTCGCCAAGCTCCTGCGCTATCGCAGCACCGCCGACGACGCAGCTGGTGGCTCCGCAGAGGGTTGGACCAGCCTGCAGGAGTACGTCACCCGCATGCCGGCTGACCAGGAGTCGATCTACTACGTGCAGGCGGATTCCCTGGCGACCGCGCGCACGAGCCCGCACATCGAAGCCCTGGTCAAACGCGGCTTTGAAGTGTTGTTCATGATCGACGCCATCGACGAATGGGTCGTCAACGGCATCGGCGAGTTCGACGGCAAGAAGCTCCTCTCCGCAGCCAAGGGTGATCTCGATCTCCCCAAGGACGAAGAGAGCGAGAAGGAGCAGGAAGCTCGCAAGACCGAGT
>CBESZZ010000258.1:0-6084 GCA_965534055.1 uncultured bacterium
GAGCGTCTTCGTGTGAAGACGCTCGAAACCGCAGGCCGTCGGCACCTCGACTTGGGAAGTTGGGCACGGGATCGTGGCTTGGTTGCTCAGGCGACCGCGCAGTTTCTTCGTGCAAGTGAAGTCGCCGCTGGAACGAGTAGCGCACCCGACCGTGTGCTCGCCCTGATGCGTCAGCTGGATGACCGCTTCTGGGCCAAGCAATCGCGCCGTCCGCCGGTTCGTTCGATTCGCCTGTTCGAGAAGCGCGCAGCGATCCTTGAAGCGAAGAACCGTGCTGACTGGTTCAAGCTCGCGAGCACTGCGCATCAAAGGAAGCTGCACGGGTTGGCGCGGATCTACTTCGCCAAAGTGCTCGAATCGATCGACACGCCGATTGAGGTCACGGAGTCGGGTTCCGTCGAATTACCGAAGATTGGCACCGTCCCAAAAGAGGTTGTCGATGTGCTCTTGGACATCGCCCCATCCACGATGTCTGGTGAGGGTGTGCGCACCGGTGGGACCTTTGAAGGTCCGATGCCCGTGGTTGGCATGCAGCGAGACTTCAAGGCTGTGTTCGAAGCGCGTTCCGAACGTTTGGTGGTGCAGACGGACGTGAGTCAAGAAGGCGCCGACGCGACGTTCGCGCTGTTGACGGCTTTCCTGCCGATTCTTGAGGAGGCCACCGGTCAGCGGCCAACCCGCGCGATGCGCACATTCGTGTTTGCCGAGCGTCGTACGTTCAACGCCTGGCTACGGTCTCGAGGCTACCGCGAGACCAAGGCTGACGGCGTGTGCGACTACGGTTCGTTCGTGACCGGCATCTGCGCTGAGGAGCACAAAGCCCACGAGGTTCAAGCGCTGGCGCTCCACGAGACCGCGCACCTCTATGACTTCGCACTTTCGCCGGTTGTGTTCCCCAGTTGGTATGTCGAAGCCTGGGCTGAGTCGTTTGGGGCCGTGGGTACGTTCACGTGGGATGCGGATGACAAGCAACTCACCATCGGCAATCCACTGCCCAAGTCCCGGCTCGAAACACTGCAGGCGGAGGGTGCGTTGTTGCCTCTGCGCGACATGCTGCGCACCGATGGCATGAAGCTTCTGCAAACCGATCCGGAGGCAGCGCAGCGGTTCTACGCGCAGAGCCTGGCGTTCTTGCGCTACCTCCGGGAGCACGCTGGCGAGAAGATCGCTGCGCGCCTTGAGCTTTGGGAGAATCGTTGCCGAGGCGGTGCGCTTGGTGCGAAGCCCGGCGTGTACTTGCACCGCAGCCAAGAGTCGACGCAAACGCTGTTCCTGGAGCTGTTCCAGGACGATTTCGAAACGCTTGAGGCAGGGTTCACGAAGTGGCTGCGCGGTTCGTAGCGGTTCAACGGCTTGCCGCCGTAGCTGGTGGCGTGCTTCTCGCGGCCTGCGCTACGGATCTGTCGCGATTGCCCGAATCGGCCTTCGATCGCCCGCATCAGGAGGCACCACGGCTTCACCTCTCAGAGCCCACGTCCGCTTCGCTCGTCGAACCCATCGAGAATCCACAGAGCGTTGCCCCGTCCGTGGAGGCAACACCTCTCCGCGCGGCAGGGCCAGTGTCGATTCAACTCGAGCAACTGCACGGAGCGTGGATCCGAGCGGATCTTGATCGGTCGAGCCCAGATCAAGATCCAGCCCGCGAGTGCATGGTTTTCTCTCCCGACCAAGTCGTGCACGCCGATGCTCTTGGCCAGTCGATCTCCACGGTCGCGTTGGTGGATGGAAAGCTGCGCATGCAGGCGGTCCCCGACGGTCGCATGACGCTGGTTACCGCATCGGTGACCGGTTCCGACCAGCTGCGGCTCGGCGACGCGGGGGGTGAGTTCACGGATTGGATCCGCGCGCAGGCAGTTCCCAGTTTCGCAGACATCGAGCCACGACCGCTAGGAGTCGTCGACCCCGCGCGCGACATGGCACTCGAGATCGCTGGCGATCTCGCGTCTCGAACCGCGCGGGAGCAAACGTTGCGGATGGAAC
Organism: uncultured bacterium; assembly: GCA_965534055.1. Classification (GTDB taxonomy): domain Bacteria; phylum Planctomycetota; class UBA1135; order UBA1135; family UBA2386; genus CBESZZ01. The sequence goes on from CBESZZ010000258.1 coordinate 1,981, forward strand.
TGGTGAGCCGCGCCAGAACCAATCCGGACGCGGTGTTCGATCCCGTCGCCGGCGCTGCGCTTCGCGAAGCGGACCGGGACGACCAGCAGTATTTACTCTCGGTTCTTCAGATCCACGGTTGGATCGACGTTGCGCGTTTCGGCAACGACGCCAGGCGTGACGCGCTGCGTGTGCTCGTGCAGTCCGGAAGCATCGCGTTGCGCATGACCGCGCTTCCGGCGCTGCTCGCCGAGCTGGAACCCTCGGCTTCCGCCAAGGGGTTGGCACCGCTTGAGGCAGATGGCCTAGTTCGCTGGGTGGACCAGGCATTGGGCGATGCTGGCAAGCCGCAGCGCTACGGCACGCGCTTCGTCCCGACCGAAGACAATGCTCTGCGGCTCGTGCCGCTCATGGAGCCCAGCCGCTTGGCCGAGCGTCGCCAGGCCGCTGGTTTGGCGCCATTCGCGGGATTTGTGGACTCTCTTCGCGCCAACGGTCTCGCGATCGATTCCGCGTCGATCCCGGCGCTCGCATTGCGCACGCGGGCGGTCCCTAGGAACTAGTTCGTATTCGCGACGCCCCGCACGGGGCTGGCCCGGATGCGTCCCCGGCCGTATTCCTGTCCCTAGTCATGCTCATCAGCCCGAACCACTTCCCGCTCTGCAAGTTCTTGGAGAGCCACGTTGCCACGTTCAAACGGGAGATGGACGCGTTGCCCGAAGACGCCTGGTTGCCCTGGCCGCAACCGACGTCGTTCGTTGGTGGATGGCAGGTGTTCCCGATCTTCCTGTCGAGTTTTCCCGACAACCTCAACGCGGACTTCCGCAAGTGCCAGGAGCTGTGCCGCGAGTCGGCGGAGCTGTTGTTCCCGCGTCAGCAAATCGTCGGCGCTGCGTTCTCAAGAGTGCATCCCGGGACGCACATCTTCCCGCACACCGACCACGTCATCGAAGGAGTGATTCGTGTGCACGTGGGGATTCACGTGCCCAAGGGATCAAGGCTGCGCGCTGGCCAGGAGGTCGCGGAGTGGAAGGAAGACGGATGTCTCGTGTTCGACGGTGCGCACATGGAGCACGAAGTGGGCAATGAAGGGACCAGCCCTCGTGACGTGCTGCTGATCGACTTCGCGCCGAATGCCGAAGAGTGGGAGCGCGTGGATGGGCAGTACGCAGGAACCGGACTGCCGGAGCCACACCATGGTCCGTTCAAACTGGAGCGACCGCAGGCGCCGGCTGAGTGGAACCTCGAGTCGGCCTGACGATGCGGCGCTACTGGCGCTGGGTGCTAACCGGTCATCTGGTTGGGGCTGACGTTCTTGGCGTTTCTGACGCCAAGTGGTGAGCACACGGCATTCTGGTTTGGCGATCCCACAATGATCTTTGTCGCCGGGTTCACGTCGTCGATGTCGGTCTACCTAGCGATCGGGTGCGTCTTCTGGTTTTGCATGGGCTTGTTGTCAGGCTGCGCGCGGGTGACGCCAGTTGCCTGGTTGGTGACCTGGCTTTTCTTGCCCCTGCTTCTGTTCTTGATCTTTCTGTCGCGATTGCAAGTGAACGACAGTCCCGACGGGAGCTGGGCCGACGTCGTGGCAGGTCTGCGCTTTGGGTTCGTGTTTGCCGGGTTCGTGGCCCCGCTCGTCCAACTGATTCGTTGGAGTTTGGATCCCGCCAAGACCGAACGGCTTGAAGGATCGGGCCAGCCGCCGTCCTGACGCTCTAGCGAGGCTGCGCCTGCGGAGCCGGCTCTTCTGCGCGAGACTTGACCATGCGCGGTGCGCGCAGCACACGGGCCGGGCAAGCGGCGACGGGCACTTCGGCTTCGTGCGCCCGACTCACCAGCTCTTCTCCCGTCAGTGCGGGATGGAAGCGCAGAGCGCGCGCGGTGCGCATAGAGCACAGAACAACCGAAGACTCGACGGGCATCTCCGTGTCGCTGTTCGCGTCTTTCAGTCCAAGCCCATAAGCGAGCTCTGCACCGGATGTGCGGCACGCTTCCAACAGCTGTTCGAGGTGGTCGTCGGTCCAGACCGTGCCTGCTTCCAGAAACGCGCACCAGCTGGCGCCGCTTTGACGCATTTCGTCGTCCCAGACGTCGCCGTCGTTTGCGGACGTGCGCTCAGTCAAGCCGATGCGTTCGTCCTTCGCGGCCCGCACGACTCGTTGTGCTACCGAGTGGTCGGGAGTTGCGAAGAGCTGCACGCGCAACGCCGTCCAGCCTTGCCGCATGGTGGAGAAGACGGATTGCGCCAGCGCCGTAGGATCATCCCCGGCAACTAGAGGCACGAGCACGAGCGCTGGCTCTTCGCGACGCCAGACCATTGGTTCGAACTGACGCGCCAACGCGAGTCGCTCACCGGCCGGTGCCCAAGGGCCTGCGCCGCGCTGCTTCGCCCGGTTGGACGCAGCGAAGATGCCGACGCCAAAGACGAACACCACCAGGCCTGTCACGATGAGCCGGGTCTCGGGAGCCTCAAAGATCCACGCCGCGCCGAACGCGATGGCCGCCAACAGCACGCCGATGCCGAGGCCGTCAGCCGCAGTGCGCCAAATCTGTGCGTCCCAGCCCTTTTCATGCCGCGTTGCCCCGCCAATCTGGCGGACGCCGCGCAAGCCTTCGACCGCGAACGCAACCGCGAGAGCCGCGATGCTGGGACCTGCGGGCCAACCAGCGAGCGCCAAGGCTGAAGCGATGATCAAGTGCACCGCCACGCGTAGCACGGCGTGTGGACGTTGACTCGGAGCCGCCCCGCCGGATACCAAGCGATGCACGAGGCAGCGAATCGGCAGCGCGATTGCCACTGCGCTGGCCAGGAACATCATCGTGATGCCGCTGACTTCTCGCAGGCCTGGGTTCGCGTCGGGCTGAGCGGTCAGCAAGAGCGTCAGTAGATCGGCATGCGAGATGGCAACAGCGCCGCCAAGCATCGCGGCGAAGCTGCAGCACCCGCGCAATGCGGTTTGCAGTGACTCGGGTCTTGCCGGCTCCGCAAGTCGCGCGAGTTGGGTGCAGCCCACCATCAAGATCAGGGCAAGCACGACCACCGGAACGGCTCCCGCAGCGTAGGCGCCTGCAGTTGCTGCGCCGAACACGCCGCCAACCACGAAGATGTCGAACCACACGGAGGGCATCGCCGCGAGGCGGCGGCCGATTGCGGCGAAGGGGAGGCCGCCACTCTGCGAGTCCGCGGCGTCGTTGCCCAAGTCATCGCGAATGATGGACATCGTGCCACCGGACGAAGCGTGCACGGCACTCTCTCGGAAGCTCCATGCGAGCCAGCATTCGCGGACCAAGCGCACGGCAAACACCGCGCACGCGGCGCCGAACAGCCCGTGTCCGGAGACCCAGAGCATGCCCAGGGCGACCAGGGCAATGCCTTCGAAGACCTGCAGTCTTCGCAACGCGTCGGGTGCGAACAGCGACAACTGCACCGTGCGTGTTCCCTGCCGCGTTCCGAGCCAGCACTCGACGACAACGAGCAACGGGATGATGGCCATGTCGACCGATTGCTCGCGCGGCAGTCCGAGCCACGCCGTGAACCACGGCATGAGCAAGATTCCCGCAACAAACGTCCAGCGAGCGGTGCGACGGTGGTTGATGGTTGCGAGCTCGAGTGCTTCGAGATTCTCGCGACCCTGCCGAACTAGCGTGCGGCAGCGCTGCTGCAGGATGTGGCGCGGGGCCTCCAGCACGAAGCGCAACGCCTCGATGAGCGCCCAAACACCTGCGGCAACGGGGCCGAGGCTGCGCAGCACCACCACGAACAACATCAGCCGGAACGCGCTCGTGACGATCCCGCCCCGGCCAAGAACGCCGGTGATCGAGGGTGCGAAGGGGTGCGCTTCACGACGCCGGAGGCGGCGCGGCTTGCGTGGTTCAGACGGGGCCTGGTCCGCAGACGTTGGCTGTTCCAGAAGGTCGAGCGTCATCGCCGGTCTCCGCCTGCAGGGTTGCCAGAGGCGGTGGCTTCGGAGGCTTGAAGGTGGAGCATCGTGGGGAGCTTCGGTCGGACGGGCCAGGTCATGAGCGGCTAGGACGGTCCCGGCCAAAAGTGCGCTCACATCGCCTCTTTCATCGGAACAACGAGCCGCCATCGTTGAGGGAACTCGCGGCCGGTTTCGTCGCGTG
>CBESZZ010000259.1:0-6060 GCA_965534055.1 uncultured bacterium
GCGCTTGACCGGGCCAAGATGCCGCCATGCACAGGGTCCCTCGGACGTCGTTGCCGCTCTGTGGCTTGCCGTCTTCGTCCATGAGCACCGGTTGCGCACCGGGTAGCGGAAACGTCGCGGATCCCGGTTTGGTTGGCGTCGCGGCGGGCAACGGGGAAATCATGTGTCCGCCGGTTTCGGTCTGCCACCAGGTATCCACAATGGCACACCGTTCCTCACCCACCACACGGTGATACCACTCCCAGACTTCCGGATTGATCGGCTCACCCACGGTGCCAAGCACACGCAGACTGCTCCTGTCGTGCTTTGTGACGAACTCATCGCCAAAACGATGAATCGCACGCAGCGCCGTCGGTGCGGTGTAGAAACTCGCCACGCGCAAGTCTTCGATCACCTGCCAGTACCTGCTCGCATCCGGATAGGTCGGCACCGACTCGAACATCACGCTGGTCGCACCATTGCACAGCGGGCCGTAGACGATGTAGGTGTGGCCGGTGATCCAACCGATGTCTGCGGCACAGAACCACACGTCGTCGGGCTGGTAGTCGAAGACCATCTCATGGGTCATCGCGGCGTGCAGCAGGTAGCCCGCAGACGTGTGCATCAACCCCTTGGGCTTACCTGTCGAGCCAGACGTGTAGAGGATGAACAGCGGAGACTCTGAGTCCACGATCACCGGTGGACAGGTGGTTCGCTGGCGTGCGAGTTCTTCATCGAGCCAATGATCCCGACCATCCTGCATGGCGACGGCTTCCGCATTCCGCCGCGCGACCAGAACGCAATCTACAGCAACGTCAACCAACGCCTCGTCCACGATGGCCTTCAGCGGAATCGTCTTGCCGCCACGCAGCCCCACGTTGGCGGTCATCACCACCTTGCACTCCGCATCGACAACGCGGTCGCGCAACGACGCTGCGGAGAAACCAGCGAAGACGACGGAGTGAATCGCGCCAAGTCGCGCGCACGCCAACATCGCACACGCCAACTCCGGAATCATCGGCATGTAGAGGCACACGCGATCGCCACGGCCGACGCCGTGGAACTTCAGGACGTTGGCCATCTGCCCCACCCGCCGGTGCAGTTCACGATAGCTAATGTGCTCGTACTCGCCGGGCTCGTCCTTCGCCCAAATGATCGCAGTCTGATCTCCCCGCGCTTCCAAATGACGATCCACGCAGTTCACGCTGACGTTCAGTTCTCCACCGCCGAACCACGCGAACTCACCGCGCGCAAAGTCCTCTTCAACGATGGAGTCCGGCTCACGACGAAAGGTCAAGCGCTCCGCTTGTTCCGCCCAAAACCCAGCACGGTCGCGGATCGACCGCTCGTACATGCGCTCGTACTCCGCCATCGAAGCAACACGCGCATTGGGAAAAGACGCCGCGACGGGCGGATAGGTATCTGCCATGGTGAACGTTTGCTCTGTGCCTACTTCTCGTTCCGCAGCCAGTGCAGCAGCGTCCGCACCGCGGTCCCTGACGCGCCGTGCTTGTAGTAATCCTTGCTCATGCCGCCCCAAGCCGTGCCTGCGATGTCCAAGTGAGCCCAAGGAGTGTCGCCGACAAAGTGCCAAAGGAATGCGCCACCTGCAGTCGAACCGTTGCCATGCGCAGGGCTGTTGAGGTTGGCCACGTCCGCGAACTTGCTCTTGACCTGATTCTTATGCAGCGGCCACATGGGGAGCTGCCAAAGCGGCTCGTCGGCAGCGTCGCCAGCTTCGCGCAATGACTCGATCAACTTGTCGTTGTTGCCCATCACCCCAGCCACTTCGTGACCAAGCGCGACGACCACCGCGCCCGTCAGCGTGGCAAGGTCAACCATCATGTCCGGCTTGTAGTTCTTCACGGCGTAGGCCAGTGCGTCGGCAAGGATCAAACGACCTTCAGCATCCGTGTTGAGAATCTCGATCGTTGTGCCGTCCATCGCGGTCACGATGTCGCCGGGCTTCTGCGCCTTGCCGTCGGGCATGTTTTCACTGGCGGCAACGATGCCGACAATGCGCACGTTGTTGCGCAAGCCCTTCATGCCCCCGTTCTTGATGGCATGCAGCAAGCCGAGCACTGCCCCACCGCCGCACATGTCGTAGCGCATCTGGTCCATCTTCGCGGATGGCTTGATGCTGATGCCGCCCGTGTCGAACGTCAGTCCCTTGCCTACGACGCAGATCGTTTTCTTCGCCTTCGCGGAGCCGTATTCGAAGATGATGAGCTTCGCGGGTTCTTCACTACCTCTCGAAACACCGAGGAGCGACCCCATCTTGAGGCGCTTCATGTCGCTCTCTTCGAGAATCTTCACGCGCAGTCCATCGCCGGCGAGCTTCTTCGCCTCTTTGGCGAGGATCGTCGGCGTCTTGTGGTTGGCACCACGGTTCTCAATGTCGCGCGCGAAGACCGTGGCATTCGCACCGATCTCGCCCAGCTGCAGACCCGCGCGGAACGCCTTGGTCTGCGCAGCGTCGCCGATCAACTCGATCTCGGCTTTCTGGGCGGTGCGTGACTCGGGTTTTTCCTTCTGCGGTTTTGCGTAGCGGTAGGCACCCAGGACGAGCCCTTCACCGATCGCGCACCCTGCAGCCTCAAGCCCAACTTTGGTGAGGTCTTTGGCGTCCAACACGAACCGGAACGACTTCACCCGCAACGACTCCGCTTCCTGTTGGGCTAGAGCGGCAACGCGGCGAAGCTTCTCCGTATCGATGCCCGACTTCTTGCCGATGCCGACAAACCCAAGGCGCTTGGGCGTGCCCTTCCCGGTTCCAGCCGGATGGAAGACGCTGACCGCGCGGAACTCCGTGCCGACGTCACCCGTCGCACGCGCGCCTTTGATCGCGCTGCTAAGTGAATCGCCAAGCTTGGGTGCCACCCCGTCGACGGCCAACGCCATGACGAGATCGGGACGGGTGGACGGAGAAGACGTCAGGAACTGAAGTTTCATGAGGGTCGGGTGCGGCCCGCTTGATGGCGACAGACCGAACCCCGGCCGCCGCGCTGCTGGGCTGTGCAACTCCCTGCATAGCGGCTAACCGCGAGTCACTCCAACTCGAATCGAGCGACCCTCCGACGATCAGAACGTGTTCGTCAGCTCCAAACCGTTCGTCGTGCCGACCTGCAGGCTTCCCGGCGCTGGAATACGCAGCGTGATGCCCTGGAAGTATGCCACCAAGCCCGAGGTCGGCGGAATCGGCAGAATGGCCGTCGCGAACCCTCCCGGCATGACCGTGAGTGGAGCCGCGAGCACGAAAGGGGTCCCCAGCGTGCAGGACGTCGGCAGCGGAATCGTGACCGTCTGCTGCGTGAACCCAACGCCCATGTAGAGCAACCCGTTCACAGGAGCGTTGAAGAACGTGAGACCCAACTGGATTCCTGTTGGACCGACGTTCTGCACCGATCCAGACAAGATGGGTCCGTTGCAGCTGCTGCCAAATCCTTGCAGCGTCGCACCAAGGCTCACGCCGAAGTAGTCGCTGAGCGCGCGGCCCAGTTCTCCGCCGTTGGAGCGGTAGTCCGCTTGGGTGTTCCAAGCGATGCCGTCCGGCCCCCGGCCGTAGGTCCCCTCATAGGTGATGGCCATGCATCCAGGCAGGTTCGCGTTCATCCACGCCGGCGCCGCGGAGTAGCGGTCGTGCATCATGCATTCGACAAACGGACGGTTCGGAGCGCCACACGAGCTGCTACCGGTGGAACCCCGCGCAACGAACGGACTGCGACTACGGAACGCTGCAATCCACTGCCGCTCCATGGCGTTGACGCTCGGAATCACTCCGGCGCTGGACGGCGGCGACCAGCTCCCGTTTGAGACGTGCTCGAAGTGAAACGGGTAGGCAACGTTGTGCGAGCTATGCAGGTTGAGCACGACCTCGATCGGGTTGCTGCCGGGGTTCGCAGCCGTGCCTTGGTGGCCTTCGATCGCGGTGCGCAACGCGACCAGCTCTGGCTCCGTTGAGTTGTACGGCCGGATCCACTCGTTCTCGAGATTCACGCTTCGTGATGAAGTCCGATAGTTCCCCAGGAACACGCCGTCTGGGTTGGCCATGGGAACGATGTCGATGATCGTGGTGTCGAGCAGCGCTTCCGCCGCCGGATCACCGCTCAACAGCCAGGCCACCAACCCCTCGACGACGAAGTAGCTCGTGGTTTCTGCGGGGTGAATCCCCGCATGGATCCACACCCGTGACTTACCTGCGTCAGGCTGGGAGACATCCGTCAATTCGATCTCCTCGATGGTCCGACTCTGCACGCTCGTGCCCAGCGTGCGAATCGAGCGCACGTGACCGGAGGGGTGGTTGACCAGCGAAGCCACCCACGCACTCTTCTCGGTGACCGTGTACGGGAAGTACTTCGCAACCTTGAGATTGGTCACACCCACGGGAGTCTGAACCGTGAAGCGATGGGTGCCGCTCGTGACTTGAGGCACAGCACTCACTGGTAGGCGCGCGTAGTCCGTGAACGTCGCGCCGCCGTCTGAACTCATGGACCAGACCGGCAGAATCACATCGTTGTAGCCACCGGTCGAATTGACGGTGAACGCCAAGGTTTCACCAAGCGGATCCACGTTGTCGATGCGGCAGTGCCACCAGCGACGAAAACTCGTGGGCAAGGACCCGCTCGCGTTGTCGTTCTCAACGACGAGGTTGACATCCCACTGCCGCACGCCGGTGGTCACCGCAGATCCGGTGCGCAACCGCATGGTTTCTTCGGTAGCTGAAACCGAGAGCTGCGCGGTGGCAGCGCACGATGTGAGCAGCGTCAAGACACCGAAGCAAGAAGCGAAGAGAAAGCCCCGCACGGATGGGCGGCGGGCTGGCGATGGCGAGCGAGGTTGCATAACGCGACCATCAACTGCCATCGCGAGGGTGTCAACGTGCACCTCTCCGAGGCGCTACTTTGGATTCGCGGCGCCGGCCGCGTGCTGCTCTTCGATCTCGGTGAGCAGTCCATTCACCATGCGGATTTCCGCACGCAGCGCGTCCGCCGTCTCCACGATTTCACGCTCAACGGCGGCAGGCTCTGAAGCCGGTGGGATCGGACGGAGAGCCGAGATGGTCGCGCGGCGTGGGGCCGGCGGTGCCTTCGGCTTCGACGCTGGACGCGGCGTGCTCAGCGGCTTGACGAACGCTCCCGGAGGAGGTTTCGGTGCGAACCGAACGGGCGGCTGTGAGGTCAGACTCGCAGGTGGCGTCGGGAACGACATCGTGCGGTGTGCCGGAGCGGCCGGGGTGGAATCCCGCACGATGAGCGAACTGCGACGAGAAGCCGCGCGCACCTTGGGTGCGGGGACGGCTTCGGGAGTGCCCTGCTTGTCTTCGCAGCAATCGGACTGTTCTTCGCAGTCGTCATCGTCGTCGCAAGCGTCCTCGCAGTCGTCTTCGTCGCAATCTTCTTCGTCGCATGCGTCTTCGCAGCACGAGTCGCCGTCGCCCTCGTCTTCATCGCACGAGGCTTCGCTGCAGCACTCTTCGTCCGCGCCTTCGGCGCTGCATGAACCCTGCTGACCAGTTCCGATCGAGATCACGGTTCTGGCGTTTCCATGCACGTGCACCTGCGCCGGCGTCTCGATGACCAGCACCTCTTGGCCTCCATGCCCATGAACATGCTGAACGGCTTGGCGCACTTGGCCTCGCACCGATTCGACACTCTTGACGGACTCTGGCTTGCGCAGGATCAGCCGCTCTTTCGTGCGGACGTCCGGCTCAGGAAACTCGATCTGAATGCGTCGCGTCTTCCCACCTTGGTCATCGTCGAACTGGACGTCGATATCCAAGTCCATGTGGACGTCGAGGGCGCGAAGCGCTTCTTGAACTTGTTCCTGGATACCGTCGAGATTGATCTCGGCGAGATGCTCGCCCAGGTCGACCAACGCATGATCAACACCGTCGATCCGCAGGACTCCGGAGAGATCCATTTCACCGATCTCCTCAAGCGCACTTTCGATTTCGCTGTGTGCCTCTTCGAGGATGGCTTCGAGATCCATGCCCTCGAGTTGCTCGCGCACCTCTTCGGTGGCGAGTTCGAGCGCTTCAGCGAGGTCGCCTTCAATCTCGACCAAGTGACTTGCACCGGAACG
>CBESZZ010000260.1:0-6055 GCA_965534055.1 uncultured bacterium
CCTCGCGACCACGTGCACTCAGCAGGCCGAAGCGGTGGCTTGGCGCATTGGGGACAAGGAGCATTCATGGCGCGTCATCGGATCTCACTGCGCATCGCTGGCCAAACGCCTTCGCGGGATGGCGATCGAACCCGGCGATTGCATCGCACTGATGGCGGACAACGGCCTCGCGGCGTACACGGCGTACTTCGCGGCGGCTGGGATCGGCGCTGTGCTCGCCCCGCTGAACACGCGCTTGCATCCTCGTGAACAAGCTGAAGTCTTAAACAAAGCGAGCGCCAAACTCGTTCTGTGCAGCTCGTCACACCGCGACGCCGTGGCGCAATTCGAACGCCCGGTACTCGAACTGACGGACGATGTCGAAGCAACGGGCCAAGAAGATGGATGGACAACGTTCGTCCCAGCCTCTGTGTCTGCCGCGCAGACGGCGCACCTCTACTTCACCAGCGGCACCACAGGTGCACCCAAGGGCGTCATGCTCACACATGGCAATGTAGCGACCCACGCAAGACTCGCGTGCGAAGCACTCGACATCCAAGGACACGATCGCTGGGGACACATCGCGCCGATGTTTCATCTTGCCGACGCTTGGGCGATTTTTGCGATCACGCGTGCCGGGGGCAGTCATGTGGCCATGCCCCGGTTTTCGGCCACCCACGCGTTGCGCTTGCTGCGGGAGCAGCGGGTCACGATCACCAACTTGGTGCCCACCATGCTCGGCAGCATGCTGGAGGAATCACCGGCGGCTGACGGGCCGTTCCCCGCACTGCGGCTGGTGCTTTCGGGTGGCGCTCCCATCGCGCCCGCGACAGTCGTGCGGGTGCTCAAAGAGTTCCACCCTGCGGACTACGCGCAGACCTACGGCCTAACCGAGACGAGCCCGTACCTCACGCTCAGCTGCGTCGACGCCCAGATCGCCACACGCAGCGAGGAAGCCCAACTGGCCTTCCGTTGCCGTACCGGTCGACCGATGCCGGGTGTTGCGTTGCGCGTTGTCGACGACGCGGGGCAGCTCGTGCCGTGCGACGACGCCGCGGTGGGCGAGATTCAGGTATGTGGACCAACCGTGACTCCGGGTTACTTCGAGGACGCTGCGGCCACCGAGCAGGCGTTCACGGATGATGGCTGGTTCCGCACCGGCGATCTAGCAACGATCGATGCAGATGGCTCGGTTCGCATCGTCGACCGCAAGAAGGACGTCATCCTGACGGGGGGCGAAACGGTGTACTCGATTGAAGTTGAGAACGCGCTTTACGCGCATCCAGCGGTTTGGGCGGCTGCCGTGTTTGGGCTTCCCGATCCCAAGTGGGGCGAAGCGGTGACTGCGGCGGTGGTCTTGGACGGAGACGTCGACGCTGCTTGGGAGGCAGCGTTGCGCGAGCACTGCGTCGCGCGCTTGACGAAGTACAAGTGCCCCAAGGAGTACCACCGTGTTGAGGAGCTGCCTAAGGGTGGCTCCGGCAAGGTGCAGAAGCGGGTGCTGATCGAGCGGTTTGAGATCGAGCGGTAGAACGCGAGATGTTGGGTGTTGGGAATTCGTGCGGTGAGTCGATCGCAAGCGCGAGGTGACCGGACTCGGAGCTGTCCAGCTTCCGTTGCCAAGATTTTCTGTCCGGGACCCGGTTCCCGTGAACCTTTGGTTGTGACAACGCTGGGCGCTTCCCCCGAATCCCAGCACATCTTTGCAATGTCCAACACCGCCCAAGGAGGCACACAATCATGAATCCCTCGCACCACCAGTCGAACGCGCTCTTCGCCGTCCCAGCTTCACTCTCTTCGTTTCTCATCGCCGCAGCTCTTACCTGTGGCTTCGCACCCGGTCAGGACACTCAGTTCCAAGGTCTGACCCATAGGTCGGTGGGCAATGCCCAATTGAGCATCAACCCAACCGGGCATCTGGTCGTCTCCGTCGGCTCCCCCGGGCCCGCCGCAGACGGCGTCGAAGTCCTCTTGCCATCCGGAGTCGGCCCGGTGCTCGAGCACGAAGTTTTCATGGATCCCATCGATCCCATGGGTTCGCTTCCAATCGGAGCGTCGCTCACGCTCACCTCGCGGGGAACCGTGAATGGTGCGCGAAACCAGACTGTGAGCACGTTCGCAGCCGTGAAGCAAGCCGGTGGAGTCGACTACACCGCGGACTTCTCCTTCATCGGAGCGACCAGTCAGCGGATCGACCTCTACGAAAGCGGACAACTGGTGCTCAGCGTCAGCGGTCATCCGAACGGAAGCGGGGCCGTGTCGGGGAGGGGCTGGCTAGATTGCTTCCTCAACGGGTGTCCGCCGGACAACTGGAGTCCCACGTTCGGCTCGAGCGTCATGATTGCCGTGCCCGGACATCGGGCGGTCTTGGCAGACAAGATGACGATCACGGCTGAGAACGTGCAGACACCGCCGAGCGCAATGACCGGCACGATCGCCACCATGAACAACATCCCGTCGATCACGATCAACAACGAGACCACGGCCGGTTTCTCGGGGGCCTACCCGTTCGGCGAAAGCTGTCCCGGAACCGCCGGCGAACTGCAGAACGTCGCAACCACACCGCCTGTGATCGGGACCACGGCGATCTTCCAGTTGAGCAACGTTCCGGTCGCCGCCTCGCAGGCCTTCTACTTGCTGAGCTTCCAGAGGATCACCCCAGGGCTCTCCCTGGCACCGCTGGGCGCACCGCGTTGTTTCCAGTACGTCGGCTCAGGCAGCGTGTTCTTCGGTGCCTCCGCGCCTGTCGCGAACTTCCCGTTGCCCATACCAGCTGCGGCATCCCTCGTCGGCTTGACGCTTTACACGCAAGGCGCCGCATTGGACTCGATCAACGCGCTCGGCGTCATCACTTCGAACGGGCTGCGCGTCGTGATCGGGTAGTAAGCGAATTCTGGTCGAGGCGCCCTGGTGTGGATCGCTACCACACCGGGGCGCCCTCGCAGATCCCCGCGGGCGAAAACTCCGCACTGGACTCGCGCCCGCGGATCTGACGTCGAACCGCTGGAGAAGAGGGATCTCACACAGAATCCTGCCCCGCACGGTGCGAGGTGCCTTGCAGCGCAACTACCGGCCACGGAGCAGCCGGATCACGTCACGAGTAAACGCGCCGCGGAACACCAGCGCGAGCGCCACATAGAGCGCGCCACCAGCAGCGACCAAGATCCCAAGGCGCCATGCATCCGCCCAATCAGTGGGCAGGGTGGAGTCCAGCGCCAGCACGCCGGCAGCCATCGCGGCACTAAGCGACGTGCACGGCAACACCGCCCCGAGCCACTGTCGGAACTGCAGACCGATCAGGGCCTTGGCAGCCCACACCTCGAAAGGCTTGGCTAGGAGCGCAGCAAAGAGCAGATACAGCGCGATGCGCTCGACGCCGTGCTCCAGGCCCAGCCAAACGGCGAGACCAGCAAGCAGCCCAGCAACCACGTTGGTCCACAGGGCCAAGTCCGCACGACCCTTGGCGATGAACAACGTGCCCATGCCGTTGCGCCAGCTGAACGCCAACCCCAAGCACGCTAAGTACTGCAACACGGTTGCCGCGTCGCGGAAGGGTTCGCCCAAGTACACAACAACCAATGGCTCTGCGACGGCGAGCATCCCGAAGAACACAGGTGCCATCACGAACGTTTGAATGCTGAGCTGACGCACCATGCCGCGACGGAGACGGGCTTCGTCGTCCTGAATCTCGCTGAAGAGCGCAGACGTAACGCGCGTCAAGATCGGGTTGAGGGCGGTCACGGGCCGCAGGACCAATGTGAAGACCAAGCTGTATGGCCCCAGAATGGACTCGCCGTAGCGGCGTCCGATCATCAGCTTGTCGAAGTGACGCACGCCATACAGGAAGACGCGGTCTGCCATCTGGTAGGCACCAAACCCCAGATATCCGCGCAGATCCGTTCGAGCGAAGTGCGATCGAATGGTGAAGAGGTCGAGCGCACGGAAGTAGAGCACGCCGGAGAGCACGGTCGTGCGCACCAGCGCACCAAGGACCATCGACATGGCCCCGTAGCCCATCGCGGCGAGCACACACGCCACGATCATGCCAAGCACGGTCGCGCTGATCTCCGCCACCGCCAGGTCCTTGAACCGTGATCGCTTCCACAAAATCGCCTGCGACACCTGGCCGAAGGGCGAGATCAGGAACACGCATGCGGCCAACCGAATGAGCGGTTCGAGACCGGCGGGATTGCGGTTCCACGAGACGATCGCAGGTGTGAGCAGCTGGAGCGCGGCGAACATCCCGAGACTCATCGTGGCGTTCGTCCAGAACAGCGAACTGAGTTGGTTGCGGGAGTTCTCTTTGCGATGCACGACAGCAAGGGTGAGCCCCATGTCCTCGAACAACTGCGCGAAGAGAATCACAACCATCGCCATGGCCAGCAGACCAAACTCCGCCTTGGCAGCTTCGCCACCGATCAACCGCGTCAAGACGCTGATCTGAACCAGCTGGACCACGGTGTTGATCAGCGAGGACAGCGTGGTCCATCGTACGCTCACCGCGGCACGCCGCTTCAGTTCCGCGTTGTCAGGCGGAAGGTCAGGAGTCGGGTCAGGCGCGCCGCCAGGAACGATTGGCTTTGCGCTGTGGGGGTCGTCTGTCATTGGCGCGCGACCCCCGGTGGTTGCGGCGCAGTTTGGTCCTTGCGGAGGAGCACGATGCGTTGGGTATTGGTGCCCTTGCGGTTGTTGTCGACGCCCCAGCAGTTCGCGGTCTTGGTGAAGTCTTGGGTGTGCAACACCACCGCGACGGGTGTCAACCCGGCACGCACAGCGGCAGGAATCACCAAAGTCTCCAACACGATCTTGCCTCCCCTCACTTCACCGACTTCGAAAGCAACGTAGCCACCCGGGCGAAGAATACGGTGCTGCTCGCGCAACACCGAGCACATCGCTTCTCCCCATGCCTCGGTACTCGACGTGATCGTGAGCTGAACGCCGTCTGGATCGATCCCGCAAAACCAGCCACGTAGCCAATTGTCGGCTGCGTACTGCACGACATTGAGGAACGGCGGCGAGGTGACGACGAGCTGAACTGACGCGGCGGGAATCGCACTCGTTGAGTCAGCCTGCCCGGTGTGCAACCGCGCACGCTCGACGACCGCAGCGAGGGCACTGCGCTCCGCATCACCCACCCGTCGCAAGAGACTCTTCGACTTGCGCAAGATGAGCTCGAAGACGTTCCGGTTCGGCGGAGTCTGTTGACGCTTCGCGTTGATCTTCCGCTGCGCGGCAGCTGACACCGCCTGGTTGGGTGGCAGCGAGTACACCGAGAAGAATCCGTTGGAGTGCCCCGTCAGCCGCCCAACGGCGACCATCTGAATCCAAGCGTCGACCGGGTCCAGTCTCGGGTCGAGGGTCGCCGCGCCTATGAACATCGCGCGCAGGGAGCACAGCGTCCGCAGAACGTCATCGTGGAAGAACGCGTCCAAGCCGAGCCCCCGGGCATCGTGCAGATCGTCGACCGAAGCCTCGGGAAGCTGGTCTTCGATCTCGACGAGCCTCGCGGCGATCTCAGGAATGCGCGGCGGAGCCAACCGTGGCAATACCAACACGCGCGAGAGCGGGTTGGCGTCGTTGCCCGATGCGACGCGACCCCGCAATGCCGACTCCAACAGGGTGGTTCCTCGTCCGGCAAACGGATCGTGCACCACATCGTCAGGCGCGCTGAAGCGCTCGATGAAGAAGGCGGGCAGCGAGGGCTTGAAGCAAGCGCGGTAGCTGACCTCGTGCAAACTGCTTCCTTGCCGCTGCGCCGACGACCAATACTCGCCGGTGACGACTGGCACGCGCAGGTGCTGTGCATCATCCAGCGCGAATTCTGTATCCACGACAACGGGTTCACATCCGGTCACCGTGGTCTCGACCAGCGACTCCAAAACGCCGGCATGCGTGCCGCGCTTCCGATTCCGAGCACCCTTCGATGACTCCACGTCCCGAGCAGCAGACCCTGCGGAGTCGTCACGGTGTCGTTCGAAGAGGGACATGAGCTGAGACCGTCCTCGATTCGCTCCCTTCACACCAGGGTTCCGCTCCATGCAACCCTTGCCCAAGCGTTGGATTCCGCATGGCATGG
>CBESZZ010000261.1:0-6052 GCA_965534055.1 uncultured bacterium
TTTGGTGAGCGGCACCGCATCCCAGAGTTCGCTCCAGATCTTGCCCAAGATCCCCGCGACGCTCATGCCGATCGCCAGCACTCCGGTCAGTGGGCCGGCGCCGACGAAGTTGGCAATGAACACGGCCCACGCGAAGTCCGGGATGCCACGCAGTGCGTCCAACAGCAGTCGTGCGCACTCCAAGAGCACGCGGCGCAGGCCGCGGTGCCAGCCGCTCGCCGCGGGTTCACGAGGCATGACGACGCACCGCGCGGCGCACAGCGCCAGCGGATAGGCCAGGACCGCGCCGAGCAACACGCCCATCAGCGCCACGGCGACTGTCTCCAATGCCAGGTCGACAACCCGCATCAGCGCGTCGCCGCTCAGGTCGGGTGCGCCGAAGGCGCCGAGGAACCCGAGCATGCGCTGCCATGCAGCCGACAGACTGTCTACATCGCGAAACGCGTCGAGCTTCCAGTCGAGCGCGAACAGGGCAACCGCGGCCAGACCGAGGAGCAGGCCCAGTGTGGGCATGGGCCCCGCGTGGCGAAGCGAGCTCCGCCTCGGTGTGGCCACCGCGATGGGGTTCGTCACGGCCCGAGGCGCCGGGAGCCGAGGGATATTTCGTCTAGGTGCAGTGCGCGGTATTCGGCGCCGTACAGCTTCAGCAACAGATCTTGCGTCAGCGCTTCGGGAGGCCCGTCCCAAAACACGCGTCCGGCTTGGAGTGCGATGACGCGGGAGAACTTTTGATCGAGCAGGTCCAGCGAGTGCAGGCTGACGACCAGCCCGACATCACGGTCCGTGGTGAGATCGGCCAGCCGTTCGATGACTTCACGGCCGAGTCGAATGTCCAACGCACTCACCGGTTCGTCGGCGAGTACGGCGTCGGGCTGCTGCACGAAGAGGCGTGCAATCGAAACGCGCTGACGTTCCCCTCCGGACAGTTCCGCGGGCATCGACCAAAGCCGTTCGCCCAGCTCAACCCGTTCGAGACTGGCCCGCGCCTCCGCCAGGTCCTTGCGGGCCGGCCAGATCAATGAGCGCAGCGCCTTGGCGCGAGACCAACGCCCGAGGTTGCCGGCTAACACGTTGTGCGCGACGCGAAGACCTTCGGTGAGGGAACCGTCTTGTTGGAGAAAACCTATCTGCCGTCGTAGCTGACGCAGTGCGGGGCCGCGCAGGGCCGACGTGTCTTGACCCAACGCGCACACACGACCCGCGCTTGGCCAAATCAGCCCCGCGAACAATCGCAGCAGCGTCGACTTGCCTGCACCCGACGGACCGATCAGTGCCACGCGTTCCGAGCGATCGATGCGCAAGCACACGTCCGAAAGGATTTCACGCTCAGAGACGCGCACGATGACGTCTTCGGCTGTGAATGCCGCGCCGCAGGTTGGCAATTTGGGGGCGGCGTCAACCACAGGCTATTGGAGAATACCTTTCTCTTTCAGTGACTTGGCGACGTTGCGGATCTGATCCCAATCGCTCGGCTTGGCGGCGACGAACTTCGCCGCGCTGAATGCATCCAGAACGCTCTTGTCCTCGGGCTTGCTCGCATCGAGCGACACGAACGCCTTGCGGATCTTCTCGATGACGTCCTTGCCCAAGCGATCGTGGGCCACGAGGCAGTAGTCAACGTAAGGATCGCTGGTGAACACCACCGGGGCGTCTGCCTTCAGTGCATCGTCGGCACTTTCCCACGTCTTGTAGTTCAAGGTGCCCATGTCCACGGCACCGCTTGCGACGGTGCGCAAGGTGGCGCTGTGATTGTCCTGGTTCTTGGCGGGCTCCTTGAAGTCCGTCTCCGGATCGATTCCAGCTTCGCTGAGAAACCAGCGCGGCATCAGGTGGCCCGACGTGGACTTCTTCGACCCGAAGGTGAATGTGACGTCCTTCGCCGTTTCCTTCAGCGCATCGAGGGTGGCGATCACGCCGACCTTGTCGGCTGCGATCGCGTCCTTGTTGGCGATGAAGTAGGTCTTGAACGTCAGATCCGACTCGCGGCACGCAACGAATTCGGCGTGGCCGTCGGTGCGCGTCTCAGAGTCCACGGCCGTGTAGCCGCCGAGCCAAGACATGTCGACTTTGTTGGCAGCGAGCATGTTGACCGCAGCGTTATAGTCGTTGGCGGCTTCATAGATCACGGGAACACCGAGGATGCCGGATAGCCAATCTTCGAGCACTTTGGCCTTCGCGGCCAACGAAGCCTTGTCGGCGTCGGGGATGCCGCTGACGCGGAGTTGCTTCAGGGGGCCGGCGCCCTGCTCGGCGTCTCCACCACAGGACGTCATGAATCCCAGCGCCAGGAACGCTGCCGTCGCGGTGAAGCGCGCGGTCTTGAGCCGCCCCTCGGAGAGGTTCTGGGAGGCGCGGGTGGTGGAGGGTCTCATCTGACCGGTGATCATGGGGTCGAAAGTCTTCGTCTGGGATTGGGCTGGCAACGGCATGATGCCTTCGATGCGCGACAGAGGAACCGTCCTTGGCAAGGACGGCAAGCTGTCAAGTCGGGGAAGATCCTCTTTTTGCGGCAAGCCGTGCATACGCCCTCTCGGCGTAAGGGGGGGAGAACTAATCCACACGCCGCCCGCTTACGCCAGACCCCGCTATGCTTCAGCGGCGTCCTCGCTCGCGGCGGCGCTCGGATCGGCTGATGCAGCCGGCCGTTGCCCGTCCTCACTATTGGGCTTTGCCCAGACCTGCACGAACTCCTTCGTCCGGCGTTCCTCACGTTTTCCTTGCCCTGAATCGTCGCCCGCACAACGCGGCGCCCCGAACCCAAAGGGTCGGTGCGATCGCAGAGTGCCCTGGCGGTTCTTCGAACCTGGCCGCGCAAACCTCGCCGCGTCCTTGTTCAACTTCAGGGCTCAAGCCCATCAGGCCCTCGTCAGGCCCTATCGATCTTGACCATGCATCCACGCTTGCTCCATACCGTCGGTCAAACCTTGCTGCTTACGGCGGTTGGCATGGTTGTCGCGGACCGCGCTTCGGCGCAAGGACCGGTAGGAGTTCCCGACTCGTTCAGTAGTCTCTACCCGTCGAGAGCGCGAACCTTCGTCAAGAGCAGTTCGGATCCGCTCGACTTCTTCGGCGCGCAGGCACAGGGCAACGACGACGGCTTCAGTGGCATCAACGAGGTTGAGTGTTACCGGGAGGGTCCCACGAACGATCGTGCGGTGCTCGTTCATCAAGCCGGTTCCGCCGGCTTCATGGGGGTGTTCTTCCGCAACTTCTGGAGCGACTTCGCGGGCATCCCGCTGATGCCCGACGAGAACAACCAGACCGAGTTCTGGGTTGATGGGACGAAGGTCCACGACCAACCGCTGTCCGACTACTTCCGCAACGTCAACGATCCGCGGGGCCAAGTCGCGCCGTTTTCTGGGCCGTTCACCGGCAACCGCTCGGGCGCCCACCTGACCCACACCAACCTGAGCTGGAACGATGAGTTCCGGGTGGTGGTGCAGGAGACGCCATTCGACAACGCGAACCGCTTCCACAAGGTCGCGGGCACGCTGACGCCGCCGGAGCAGCCGTTCTCGGCAGCACCGATTGCTGACTGGGAGCGCGTCGACGGATTGCGCGGTACGTGGCCGCACAACGCAGCGCGCATCCCGCAGCTGCAAACGTTGACGATGCCTGGGAACGGCGGCTTCGACGAGATTCAGCTCGTTGGGCCGTCCACGCTGTTGGAGCTGCGTTGCATCGTGGAGCAGCACGGGCAATGGAGCGACCTGCGCGTGGAGTTCACTTGGGACGGACAATCCAAGCCCGCAGTCTCGGTGCCTCTTCGGTTCCTCGGCGGGATGCTCGCTCCGCCTGAGCGATACGCGTTCGACACGCTGCTCATGGGCAACGACGGCGACACGACGATTCGGTGTTTCCTGCCCATGCACTTTGTGCGCAAAGCGCAGTTGCGCTTCATCAACGACGGCACGGCACCTGCCACGCTGGTAGTGACGACTTCCTCAGTTGCCGGCGAGCACGCCGGAAAATGGGGTTACTGCCACGCCACCTACAATCACGAGATCACCCAGACGGGCGAGACGTTCCGTGGTCCATCGTTTCCCGGGCGACGTGGGATGCTGCGCATGCTGGTTCTAGAAACGCGGATGAACACGTTGGGAACCATCCCGAACATGTTGACCACGCATCTTGAAGGCGACCTGCTCGTGCGGATCAACGGCAACCGTGGCGATGAGCACAACTTCGCGGCGAGCGAGACATCCATCGGCAAGTGGGGGTGGTATCTGACCCCAGCGGACCAGCCGTTCTGCTCCGACTTCTCGTTCCACTCCAGCTACCGACTCCATCCGTTGCCGTTCGGCAACTGGGAGCTCGCCAGAATTCAGGGCAGCATGTTCGTCTACGACCCGGTGCACTTTGTGTCGGGGCTTGACGTGCGTCTTGAGCACGGACCGCAGAACACCGCGAACGCAGACTACGGCTTGTTTGCTGTCGCCTACCTGGAGCCTGGTGGTGCGGCGCGCGAGCCGGTTTTCGAACTCGATGTCGGCAATCCCTCAGCGGAAACCGCGGCATTGGCGCAATGGAACGAGCACCGCAACTACTCGCAGGCAGGCCAGTTCTTCCGCGACCCACTCTTCGGCTCCAGGCCGATTACAGAGTCCATTCGCGAACTCAGCACCGACTACAGCTTCGACGTGGACTTCGGGCCGATCGAAGTGCCGTGGTTTGGCTACGCGCTTGAGTTGCGCATTGACCGGCTGGAGAGCGACCCAGACGGCATCTGCCAAGCCGACATCTTTGTCGATGGCCAGCCCGCCGGGGTGTTCCACGTGGCCACGCACAACGACGCATTCCGGTTCAAGGAAGGCGGCGAGTGCGAAGTCATGCTGCCGCTGGGCCTCACGAGCAGCAAGACGAAGTTCCGGGTGGAGATTCGTCCGCGCGCGAGCACCGATCGGTTGCGCTTGGCGCGCGTGCGACTGCACGGCTACCTGCGCAGGTAGCGCGTCGCGCTACTCCGTGTCGTCGAGCGCGTCTTGCAGGATGCGGATCGCGTCCTTCATGGCCGAACGCAGCCTGGTGCCGTGCTCCGATGCTCGGTTCTGCAGCTGCTGGGCGAACGCGATCATCTGATGTTCCAGCGTGTCGTCCTTCTCGCCGTCTTTCGGACGGTTGGCGTTTGAACTGCGTGGTGCGGGCTCCCGACGCTCGAACTCGTCACGCCGCGGCTGTGCGGGGGTATGCGTCGATGCGTCACGACCCCAGTGGGTCATCGCGCGCGTTTGGTCCTCAGGGCTGAGCTCCGCGTCGATGGCCTTGCTGCGACGACGGGCCGGAGCCTGGAGGCCCAGCGCGACCTTGGCCGAATGCAGGGAGCGCCCTGCGACAGAGAGGCCATGCATCTTCGCTTCATCGCGAAAGTCGCGCAGCGAAAGCAGCGGGTCTTGCTCCAGCTTGTAGATGCAAAACAACACGCCGTCGGTGTTGGCGCTCGGGAACTTCGCGCGCAGGACGTTCCGGGCCTTTTCCCAGCCGCCGGTAGCGTCATTCGACTCGGGCGGGTTGGGTTCTGGTGGGTCAATGTCGGCGGCGAATGCGGGTTGGGTTTCAGTCAATGGAGTCGTGTGGGCACAGCGGGGCCCATTGGGGATCTTCGAAAAACTAAGGGGCCGACCAACGGCCGTTTTCGGCGTGCAGAAACGATTGCTGCCGAAGCTCAGAGGCGCGCCTCCAAGGTGGGGGGCGAGGCGACGCATCGGTGGAAGCGGTCAGGACCCGGGCCACGCATCTGTGGCCCGCGGGGGCGACCGGCCGCGCAAGGTAACACAAGTGTCGCCCGATTGACCCCGTTGTTGAGTTGCCGGGAGCTCTGGATCGGACGGTTTGGCCGCGGATGACCCGTTATCCCACGGTTGGGCCCCGTGGTGTGGTCCGTGCCAACGCCGGCGGGGGTTTCCCTGGGGCTGGGTGGTGACCTGTACGGCCGTGCGTATCTGGCTCAGAGGTGGCGGACACCCTTTTTCTCCTGAAGATTGCCGATAGACTGACTGTGTCTGACTTCCTGCCTCAAAGGATTTGAATCTATGACTTCGATTAAGCCCCTGAC
>CBESZZ010000262.1:0-6012 GCA_965534055.1 uncultured bacterium
AATCCAGAAGGGCCGATTCCGCTTCATGGGCCTGACGGCCGGCAGCCACCGCTTCCGCATCGAGAGGGGCACAGGCAGCACAGTCATCACGTTGGATCCCACTCGAACGCCGGAACAACGAGTGCGCGCGCCGAACTGAGAGCCACGGTTCGAGGGGCTTGCGGCAAGATCTTCAGAAGCGATGCTGCGCTCCCGCCGCCGAACCCGTTGAATCCCTGCGATATTCAGGGACGTGGCGGCAAGGTCGAAGATGCGCGCGCCTCGCAACCGAGACAGCGTGCACCCACTCGCACCCGGCCGCCATGAGCACTCCAAATCCCAACTCGAAGCCAGAAAAGAAGGCGTGGGGCTGCTCGTTGGGCTGCCTGGTCTGGATCGCGATGATCGTCGTCGTCTCGATCGCCGAGAAGGACGAGAAGAAGGTCGGCGGCAAAGGCACTCGACACGTGGTCGGTTCGACCATGACCATGAAGGTCGACCCGGACCAAGACTCCCTCGACGGCCGGTTCGGCGTGCCCGAGATCGAAGTGTCCCTCGCCGGTTTTGCAGCGGGCACCTTGAAGCCTCGCTCCGTCGAAGTCTTGGGAGAGAAGGATTGGGGCGAGGTGATCGAGATCAAACGAGTGGGCCTCGCCCGAGGACTCGTTCCGATCGGCGCCGGCCGGAAGGACATCTCGTTTCGCGTCAAGATTGAGCTCCCAACGATCCTCGAGCTCGTCGCGAAGTCCGGCACCATCGAAGTGCGAGGCAAGGTGAAGTATCCGTACGCCACCTACGGGAAGGACAAGTTCGACACCAAGTTCAAAGACTTCAGCGCTTCGAAAGCCATCCACTTCGTCGCATCCGAGGCTGACATCAAGCCACCCAAGTCCACGTTGGATCGCATCGGCAGTGGCCTGGCAGGTGTGGCGATTCTACTCACTGTGTTCGGCCTAATTCAGTGGTTCCTGATCTCCAGGAAACGCGGTCCGACAGGCGCCCCCCATTCAAGACCGAGCGGAACGTACGCAAGCGCACCGATCTACAAGCGCTTCCATCACTACCACCCGCTATTCGTCAGCCTGTTCGCGATGTTCGCCAAACTCGCGAAGGCGGATGGCCACGTGTCTTCTGAGGAGATCGCCGCCGTGCGAGCTTTCATGGATGCGACGCACCTGGACGCCGAGAAGCAGAAGACAGCGATCGAGATCTTCAATTCTGCTAAGGACGACGACACCGACATCCGGGTGATCGCAGCGACGTACCGCGACGGCGACCCAGACCAAGGCTCGCGCCTGATGGTCTACCAGGTGCTCGTGGACGTCGCGATGGCTGATGGCAGTTTGGCACCCGCCGAAGACGCCATGCTCAAGGCGTTGCCCGCGAGCCTGGGGATTCCGGAGTCCTGCTACGACCGCTTCGTTGCGGGGTGGGCCAAGACCCACTCATCCAACAGCCTCGACGTTGCCTACGAGTTGCTTGGATGCAAGCCGACGGCGACGGATGCAGAAGTCACGGAGGCTTACCGCGAAGCGGCAAAGATCTATCACCCGGACACGTTTGCCTCGAAGGGACTCCCCAAGGAGATCTCCGATCTGGCCGCAAACAAGTTCGCGGAATACACCGAGGCCTACGAGAAGATCAAAGCCGCTCGAGCCTAGTGATGCTCGTCGTCGATCTCTAGCGCACTCCCGCTACTGCGCGGTCAGGACCCAAACGTAAACCCCGGCCTCGGTATCAATCACCAGGCTGTCGCTGGTCACGGTGGGTCCAACCGTCGCCAGAGTCTCCAAGAGCTCCACTCCCAAACCGAGATCCGAACTCGCTTGGGTCACGCGGTACCGCTGTACTTGGCACGCACCGCCCGCCCAAGGCAGGTTGTCCCACTGCATCCGAACGCGCGTGCGCTCACCGGCCTTCGGCGGGTCAACAACCACCAACGCAGCAACGCGAGTTCCCGCCGTGTCACGTCCGGCAAGTACCACCACGCCGTCCGGAGCATCGGTCGACACCGCGTCCAGGGTCTCGTTCAGCAGGTTGAATGCGCGGTACACGTCCGACACCGGCTTGTGCCGAGGTGGCCCGGTCCGTAGTAGTCCAAGAAGATCTGGCTGAGCGCCCGGATCGCGAAGGATCGACTCGTGGGCAACATCAAAGGGAAACAGCTGCATGAGCCCAATCACCTTGGCACGCAGCAAGCCGTGTTCGATCTCGTCGTAGACCGGATCGGCTTCCCCGAGCGCACGACCCCATTCGCCGTTGACCCAACGGGCGGTGGTGCCGGTCGAAGCCACCACGCTGCTCATGCGCAAGAAGCAGGCGAGGTGACCGTCAGAGGCATCGCTGTAGCAATGGAACGACAGGAAGTCCAAGCGCGCACTCGCTGCGGCGATTGACGACAATACATCAGTGCAAAACAGCGGTTGTGGTTCCCAGGGTAGGAACGCAAACGAGCCACCACCAAAACGCACATCGTTCAGCGTAACGTCCGCATCCACGTCGCTTGCGATCGCGAGATACATCGCGGCCCAATCGGTGCGTGAACCCGTGAAGAACGGGTTGGGCTTCGAACCGTCCTGCAGGACCACGTCAGGCTCGTTGCCGACCTCAAAGTCCCGAACTCCGTAGTCCATCGTTCCGGCGAACATGCCCATCGTGTGCTTCATCGTATTGCGCACGACTCGGGCGTAGACGGCCGGCGTGGCCGGTGGCGCTGTGCGGATTCCGTTCGAGAAACTCAAGCGTGCGAAAGGAATCCCAGGCTCGGTGAGGTTGAAGTTGTCCAGGTTGTTCGGGTTCTGCTCCGCAGCCAAAGTGAAGGGCATGTAGTCGAAAGAGAGGAACGGCTCCGCCCCTTGCGCAGCCCAGTCCGCGAGCTGGCGATCCAGGTAGGTGAAGTCGTAGTTCGCCGGATCATCCGCAGCAGAGAGCGTGTTCGCTCCCCGATAGAACTCGCGCTCGATGCCGGCAAGGATCATGGGATCGGAACTGTCGCCACCGGCGGGTGGCGGCAACCCAACTTCCCAGCGCCCGACGGAAATCCGGATCGAGCGCGGCTCCAACGAGTCCACTAACTCCGGAAACCCGGGTTCCTGCCCGTAGTCCAACGCCGTGTACGACAGGTCATAGTGATCCCCCCACAACTGCCGAAGCAAGCCAGTCGTCATCGACGCATCGACGTTGACTTGCAGCGTCGTTGTCGGTGGCGGCGGTGCTGGCGGATCGCTGCGATCGCCGCTGCACGCCGCAAACAGCACCGCGGGCAGCAAACCGAGGAAGGAAAGCCTGAGTGCACGCGAACACCGCCCGTGCGGGCGCTGTGAGCGATGCGGTCGTGATCCATGCATGGCCCGGCACCTTACCGGACCAAGTAGTCGCTCAACGAATCACAAACTCTTCGACGTTGGTGATCGCGAACAGCGGCATTCCACCGACCAACACCACGCCCTGAACCACCAAGGACAAACCGACGGGCGCGCTGCTGGGGATATCGAAAGGCACGGATGCTTCGCCGAACGCATCTGCGGTGTAGAGACCACCGCCCAATCCACTCACGAAGGTCACGGCGCCATTCACGTTGGCGAATCCAAAGGGCAACGGCAGCCCCGGTTCTAGGCGAAACCCGAGCACCAGCGCATACCCGGCTCCAGGCGGAGCGGTGACGCCGAAGTGAATCCGCTCACCGCGCACTGCGGGGTGTGCCGCGCGACCACCAAAGCCACCGTTGCTGGCGAGGTTGTCGACGCGCACGGTGGCATCGCAAGACGCAGGCTGCACAGAAGGCAAGACCGACGTGGTCTGCTTGAAAAGGATCGCTTGGTCAGAGCGTTCGTCGGCGCTGACGATGTCCAGGTCGCCGTCACGGTCATAGTCCACGAGCGCGCTGCACGAGCCAGCCATCGGCGCGGGAAGCACCGGTCCAGCACTGAGCGTCCCAGTGCCGTTGTTCCAGTAGATGCGATAGTCCGAGCTGAGGTAGCACGACACGACACAGTCCAGGTCACCGTCGCCGTCGAGGTCGCCGAGATCGACGGACGCGGGCCGGTTGCCCGTGGTTTGGACGCTCGGTCCACCCGAGAAGCCGCCCTGACCATTGCCGCGATGCACGGCAAGGGAGCCCGTGCTGCTGCGGTTCGCGGAAACCACGTCGAGGTCACCATCGCCGTCAAGATCGCCGACCGCGGATTGCCAAGGGTTGCCGCCGCCCGTGGATTGCGTCCCGCCTTGGCTAAAGCCACCGCTGCCGTTCCCCAACAGGAACCCCACGTCGCCGCCACCAAGATCGCCAACCAGCAGGTCCAGGAACCCATCGCCGTTCGCATCACCCACCTGCAGATGGTCGGTGTTGCGCAGAGAACTCGTCACGACGGTCGCGGGTCCGAAGATGCCGGATCCATTGTTGAAGAACAGGAGCACGTCCGCACTCGACGTCGGCGCAGCGACATCGAGGTCACCGTCACCGTCTAGGTCGAGGGCTGCAACGCCGTGAACGTAGCCACCGCAGGGCAAGTGCTGTGGCGCACTAAACCCGCCGGCCGCCGAAGCGAGGTGAACGCTGACGTCGTTGGAATACGCATTGCCGCTGACGATGTCCGTGCGGCCGTCGCCATTGAGATCGACGCCTTCCGCGGGACTCGGGTTGCGTCCAGAGTCGTCAACGATGGTCAAACTAGAGAAGTTGGCACAGCCCTCGTTGGTCAAAATGCGCAGGTCTTCACCGATCTCATTGCTCGCGACCAGGTCAGGCGCACCGTCCCCGTTCACGTCCGCAGGCAAGATGCCGTAGGTCGCGATCGTCGACTCACCAGGCATCCGCAGATCAAACACCTGATCCTGCACGAACTGCCCGGACCCAGCGGCTGATGCGACGTGGTACATCATCGCGAATCCATTGCCCGCGACACCCGTGCTCGAACGAACGCCACGGGAGATCCACAACATCACCGTCTCGCCGGCAAAGAACGCGCGTTGCGGCTGTGCCTTGAGCACCGTGCCGCCGGCTTCGAGGCTCAACGCGAGCGTCATCTCCCCGGACCAACGCCCGGTCGCGCGGACGTTGCCTGCGAGCGAACCGGAATCCAACGCGCGATCAAACGTGACACGGATGGACGTGGACGCGGGCACCGAGACCGCGTTGTTGGCTGGTGCCACGCTGACCCAAGCTGGAGTCTGCGCGGAAAGAGCCGCCGCCGCGAACAGAGCGACAGGGGCGAGTGCCACAGGAGGGAGAAACCGAAGGGATCTTGCCAAAGCGAAAGTCGAGAGCGAAACGAGGACGAAGGGTTCGGGAAGGAGTCTAACTTCCTGCACAGCAAGCCGCCCAAAAGCATCCAGAGTCGAGACGGGGAGAACGCCGCAACCCGCAGAGACTTTCCCGATCTCGCGCAGTGGGACTCATCAGCGCCCGTTGCCATGGGCACCACGGCCGCTGGTCAACGCCGCTCTTGCGCCCCACTAGCCGCGTCGGCGATCGAGAAGCTTGGCGATTGCTGCCCGGTAAGTCCGCCCCACCGGCACGGTTCGACCGTCTCGCAGCACGAGCTCCGCGCCATGGGAACCATCGGTCGTTCGCATCGACCGCACATGACGAAGCCCCACCGCAAATGCCCGATGGACCCGCGCAATCTCGGTGTCGACAAGCAGCTCCATCAGCCGCGAGAGCGGCATTCTCACCTGCTCCACCGCATCGTTGAGCACGAGGCGCACGTGATTGCCCGCGGCTTCCACGAACCGCAGCTCGCTCTCCCGAAACACCAGAGTGCGCCCCGCACCCCGTAGCGCAACCTGCCGATCGACAGCCTTGGCGTCTTGAATTTGAGGCTCCGTGCGACGTCCGTACAAGCGATCAAGCGTGAGCTGGAACCGCGCTGCATCCAACGGCTTCATGACGTAGTCCACCGCCTCCCGCTCGAATGCCGTCAGCGCGTGCGCATCATGCGCGGTGACGAAGACCACCAGCGGTCGAGGCTCAGGACACTCAGCGATCACATCCAACCCAGATGGCCCAGGAATCTCGATATCCAGGAACACAAT
>CBESZZ010000263.1:0-6008 GCA_965534055.1 uncultured bacterium
TCACCGCATGGGCACCCCTCATCGCGCAGGGGGCTGACTCGGCACTCGAAGCCGCCGCGCAGGCCGAGACGCAGCTGACCCCAGCGAGCGACGCGGCCCAACCCGAAGATCTCCCACACGCGAAAGACGTCGACCGCGCGTGCACGCACCGTCGCTACGGCCTGCGCCTAGCCGCGTCTCGCGCGGTGGCCGATGCAGGCGACGCAGCGATCCCTGCGCTGCGCGCATTTGCAGCCAAGCACGGACCCAACACCATCCCCATGGCCATGATCGACGTGCTCGCCACGTCGGGCAGCGGCGGTGAAGCCACGATCTCTCTGCTGCAAGAGTGGGCCGTGATGCCGGACTTCTTTTGGCGCAGCCATGCGCTGAAGGGCTTGGCCGAACGCCGACGAGCACAGCATCGTCCACTGTTCGAAACCGCGCTGACCGACCCCGCGTGGCTCACGCGTCTGCAAAGCGCCCGCGGCCTACACCTGCTCGGCGATGCCCTTCCAGCCGTGCACGCTCTGCTCGAAGATCCCGATCCGCGGCTTCCACCCGAGCTCGCGGCACACCTGCTCGACTACGGGGACACACGAGGCGTGACGGTCTTGATTGGTGCTCTGGGCGACGAACGCGCGTTTCTTGGCGATCCTTGGGGTCGCCGCCGGGCGAACACAGCGTTCAAATCGCTCAGTGCCTGGCTCGACGATGACTTTGGTTACGTGCCTGCCGCCAGCGCAGAAGAGAATCGCGCAGCGATTCAGGCGGCCATGGACCAGTGCACCGCGAAGTCCGCACCCGTGGATTCCACGTGGATCAAGGCGGAGCAGGAACGGCGGGGCCAAAGCCCAGACGACGACGCGTTAGCGGGTGGCATCGATCTGCGCTCGTGTCGGAACGGCGACCTCTTCCTGCGGTGGAACGCCACAGGTGAGGTGTTCTTCGGACTCGCAGGTGTCGAAGCCGTCGACATAAGCGGCCCCGCGTGGACCAATCTGCTGGAAGCCGCGTCCGCCACGCTGTCTCAGGAAGAAGCCCAAGGCACCAAGGGTGTGGTCATCTGCGACAGCATTCGTGTCGTCAGCACCCAACCTGCGGTGCAACTTCGGGCAGCACCCGACGCTTTGCCCATGCCAAGCGCCGAGTGGCTCAAGCTGCTCGCTCAGGCTCTCGAAAAGGCAAATGGTACTGACGCCGATCCTGCCGCACGTTCACGCGCGTTGCTCGATCGGCTCGACCAATTCTTGCCGCCACGCTGAGCCCTCGGATCCGTTCGTTCTCAGACCCTCGCGCAGCCCAACGGCTCGCCCTCGCCACGCCCAACCCCCTCTCGCGTCATGTGTGGGATCATTGCTGTCTTGCGTCGACTGGTCGACCACTCCGCTGCATCGTCCGAGCGGACTCACGCGCTGGTCACGGCTGCATCCAAGGCACTGGCAACAGAACCGAACGAGCAGACCCTGCAGTCAGTCCTCATGTCGGCCGGCGAGTCCCTAACCGCACTCGACCAAGAGCTGCGAGGGATCCCCGGGCTGCTCCTACTGCTGCGTGACAACGCAACCCGCGAAAGCCTCACAGCGGAACTGACGAAAATCGAAGGTCGCATTCGCGCGTTTGAGGCCGTCCTCGACAGCGATGACTTGGCGCTTGACGCTCAGACCATCGAGATCGTCAATGCGCTGTTCGTCACCGTGAAGGACGCGCACTGGGCCGCGTCACGCGATCGCATCCCCCATGCGGCATCCGTCGCAGAGCTGTGCAGCGTCGACTCTCCGGAGATCTCGGTAGCTGCCGCGACAGCACTGAGTTCGGTGCAGGCTGCGTGCTCGGCACTCGATCGACTGGAAGTGCGAGGCCGCGACTCCGCAGGCTTGAGCCTGCTGGTCACCGGCATCGACGCAAACGCCGAGACCGTGCGCGGTCTGCTCGCGAAGCGACCCGAGCGACCACTGTTCACGGACCGCGCGGTTCGTGTCACACGCACCGGCATCAACTTGGTCTACAAGGCCGCGGCCGAGATCGGTGAACTAGGCGACAACGTGCGCAACCTGCGTGGTTCGATGCGCGAGGACACGCTGCTGCAGGAGTTGCTCCGCCAGCCAGGCGTCGAGATCGCGGTACTCGGCCACACCCGCTGGGCCAGCGTCGGGGTCATTAGCGAGCCCAACGCCCACCCGCTGAACCACGAAGAGACGTCACCCGAGTCGCCGGACACGCCCTACGTGTTGGCTTCGCTCAACGGCGACGTCGACAACCACGAAGATCTGGTCAGCGAGCACGACCTGCAGATCGACGACGAGATCACCACGGACGCCAAGGTCATCCCGACGTTGGTCTCCCGCCGCATGGCTTCTGGCCAGTCAACCCTGGACGCTTTCCGCGAGACCGTTGCAAGCTTCGAGGGCTCCGTCGCAATCGGTGCCGCCACCGCCCGCGAACCCGGCAAGATCCAACTCGCGCTGCGCGGCAGCGGCCAGGCGCTCTACATCGGCATCTCCGATGACATGTTCCTCGTGTCGAGCGAGCCATACGGGGTTGTCGAAGAATCGCAGACCTACCTGCGCATGGACGGCGAAACCCCGGGCAACCTGGCCAACCCATCTGCAAGCCGCGGCCAAGTGCTCGTGCTCGACCGCGAACACGCCGGTTCGATCGAAGGCATGCAGCGCCAGTCCTATGACGGCACTGAGTTGCCGATCGAAGCCAGCAACCTAGCAACCGCAGCCATCACGACCCGCGACATTGACCGCGGCTCGTTCCCCCACTTCCTGCTCAAAGAGATCACCGAAGCGCCGCGCTCCATGCGCAAGACGCTGCGTGGCCGCGTCCGCCGCGAAGACGACAAGCTGCGCGTGATCATGGGTGAGACCAACGTTCCCGCAGACGTGCGCAAGCGCTTGGGCAACGGCGACACCCGCCGCGTGATCGTGATTGGCCAAGGCACGGCGGCCGTCGCCGGCCAAGGTGTTGCGGCCGCGCTGGCAGAAACGCTGGAACGCTCGCCGATTCAGGTCGAGGTGATGCCTGCCACGGAGATGTCGGGCTTCAAGATGCGCGAAGACATGAGCGACACGCTCATCATCGCCATCTCACAGTCGGGCACGACGACGGATACCAACCGCACGGTGGATCTGGTTCGCTCCCGCGGAGCGCGCGTGCTGGCCATTGTAAACCGCCGCGGCAGCGACCTCACCGACAAGGCCGACGGCGTGCTTTACACGTCAGATGGCCGCGACATCGAAATGAGCGTCGCGAGCACGAAAGCGTTTTACGCCCAGATCGCTGCCGGCTGGCTGCTCGCTCTTGATCTCGCCAACGCCGCGAACGTCGGCGATCCCGACCGCGAACACGCGCTGCTGCAAGCGCTCGTGGACCTGCCCGACGACATGGGCAAGGTGCTCAAACTCGACCCGCAGATCACTGCAGCCGCGGAGAAGTTCGCCCCGCAGCGTCGCTACTGGGCACTGGTCGGCAACGGCAAGAACCTGATCGCCGCCGAAGAGGTGCGCATCAAGCTGTCCGAGCTTTGCTACAAGTC
Organism: uncultured bacterium; assembly: GCA_965534055.1. Taxonomy (GTDB): domain Bacteria; phylum Planctomycetota; class UBA1135; order UBA1135; family UBA2386; genus CBESZZ01. The sequence continues at coordinate 3,524 of CBESZZ010000263.1, forward strand.
GATCGCCTGCGACGCAACCGAAGACAAGAAGCACATCGACCTGTCGTCCGAGCCACTCGTGCTCGTGTGCGCTGCGGGGCTCACCGGCTCCACCGCCGACGACGTCGCGAAGGAAGTCGCGATTTACAAGGCCCACAAGGCCTCGCCGCTGGTGATCGCTACCGAGGGCGAAGGTCGCTTCCGCCGCGCCGATGCGGTGTTCGCGGTTCCATCCGTCCATCCATCTCTGGCCTTCGTGCTCTCGACGATGGCCGGCCACCTGTTCGGCTACCGTGCTGCGCTCGCGATCGACCAGACCGCGCGCGTCCTGCGCGAAGCCCGCGCTGCAATCGAACTCGCCGCCACCGCAGCCAGCAAACTGCAGGACGGCACTCCGGACGCAGAAGCCACCATGCGTCGGCTCCACGATGGACTGCGTCCGCGCTCGTTCGCGTTCCGCAAGGCCATGGCCGACGGCAAGTATGACGGCTCGCTCGAAGCCGGCACCGCCGTGCGCCTCGCGTCGCTGTTCAACTACGCCACGGGCCTCACCCCACTGGACAGCTACGCCATCGAATACGCCAAGCCCGGTGCGCCAGGCCAGGTGCTCGACGATCTGGTCGCCGCGCTCACCAAGGGCATCGACGAACTCACGCGCCCCGTCGACGCGATCAAGCACCAGGCCAAGACGGTCACGGTCGGAATCTCCCGTTCCGACGAAGCGGTGCTCACCGTGCCGTTGGTCAAGGCGCTATTCGCCGCCGGCACCGAGCGCGAACGCGTTTCCTACCGCGACCTCAGCACACTCGCCGACCTCGATTCGGCGGTGGCACGCGTGGTCGGATCCACGCGCTACGCGATCACCGGCGACCTCGTCAATCACATCGACGACCCGGACGGAGCTGGCGAAGAAGTCACGATCACCGTGGCTGGCCGCACCGGAATCGCGCGCGAGATCTCTTCGCGCACCGACCGTGACCCGCGCCTACGCGGCACGAAACACATGGTCGCATTCGAGAAGTCGCTCACGGTCGCCAAAGGCCGAAGCGATGGTCGCATCGTGATCCTCGTGCCAGAACTCACCGACGGCCACGCGACGGGGCTTTTGCTCCTTCACGTTGAGCTGCACGACAAGCTGGCCGCTGCCGCGCTCCGCGGCGTGTTGGCCGGCTACCGCAACCGCTACGCGGCGATCCGCGATGCGGTGACGGAAACCGAACCCGAGTTCGTCGAAGCGACGCTCGAAACCATCACGATCGCCGACCTGCTCACGCAGCCAGTGCACTTGCTCGCTGAACACTGGCGCGTGGCCGCAACAAGCTGATCGGTTCAAGCGACGTCGACCGCCATCGCGCGGCCGACGTGCATCGATCTACTGAATCAGGATTGCGTCGCCGTTGCTCAGCAGCGTGTCGTTGATGTTGATCAACAGCGCCTGCAGATGCAGCGAAACCCCCGGAAACGCGGGGGCCGTAATCGCCGTCGTCGAGGTGCCACCACCGCCAACCAGATTGAGATTGATCGTGGTCGCGCCATCCAGGTTGGTCCATGCGTGGCCCAAACCGAACTGACCCAGATCAACTAACGGGAATCCGGGCGTCACGTTGAACAAGCACAACGCAAAGCTAATGGGCGGGCCGGTCAGGTTTGCGTTGAACGTGGAGCCACCGTTGACGGTCGTGCTCGACAGCGTCAGACCTGGCACGTTGCCCGGGGGCAGTGCCAAACTTCCCCAGGTGTCGGCGCCCGCCGTTACCGTGCGGCTTCGCCCGTAGGCGTCATAGCCGGGAGCCGTACCGGCATAGCTGTAGGTCCCGCTTGGCAGGTCGAACTCGAAGTAGCCAGAGCTGCTGCTCGTGGTGAACTCACCGCTAGCCAGCGAAACGGTCGCGCCAGCGACGCGCGTGCCGATGCCCTGCGCCGCGTCGTAGGTGAAGCCGCGGAGCCGGCCTGGAGTGTTGCTTGGGTTCCACACCGGGAAGCCGTGGTGAGTCTGAATCGCATAGAGCAACCGCAGGGCCATGGTTTGCCGCGCCGTAGCGCTCCCGAGCAACGCCGCGTCGCCAGCGTTGGTGATGAAGCCGCCCTCAAGCAGGGTCGAAGGCATGTTGGTGTTGCGGAGAACTGAGAAGTTGGCCTCCTTCAGGCCGCGGTTGTTGAGCCCCCACGCGGTGAGCGCCTCTGCGTGCACGCGGTTGCGGAACGCTCCACCGGTGTTGCCGGACTGGCCTAGATAGCAGTAGGTCTCGGTGCCGTTCGGGCTCGACGAGCCGAACGAGTTCATGTGCACGGACAAAAACGTCGCGGCGCCGAACGAGTTGGCCGCACTGGCGCGTTGCGTCAGGCTGACGAAGGTGTCGGTTGTGCGCGTCATCAAGACGTTCCACTCGCCACCCATGCTCGGAGTTTGGCTATCGAGCTGCAGCAGGCTCTGCAGCCGCAGACAAATGTCGAGCGTGACGTCGGTCTCACGAAGACCGTTGCCAAGCGCACCCGGATCCGAACC
>CBESZZ010000264.1:0-5994 GCA_965534055.1 uncultured bacterium
GGCGACAGCGACCGCGATCACCGGCGGTGCCGCGCCAGCGAATACGAGCACTGGAGCGACGTAGCCAGTGACGAACACAACGCCCAGCCGCCAACACGACCCGCCGCGTCGATGTTGTTCCCGCAAGCTCCAAAGCCACGGCACAAAAGCCACCAGTTGCAGCGGCCAAAGCGTGAGCGGGTGCTCAGAAGCAAACAGCAGCAGGCCAGCGAGAAGGGAGGCGGCGTAGCGAAGCATTTCGATCGGACGCTACTGCGTTGCAGCGGTGAACGGGAGCAAGCGCCCGCGCTTTGCCAATCCGGAGTGTTTGTCCTGGCACTGCATGGGCGGTTTCGACTCAGATCGCGGCCATGAGATCATGCCCAGCATTGTTTGTGAGCGTCTTCCTCGCGAGCGCCCTTTCGGCCCAAACCCTGGAGCTTCCTGCGGTGCTTAGTGACCACATGGTGCTCCAGTCCAACACCGATGCTCCCGTCTGGGGAAGAACGGTTCCCGGAGAAAGCGTCACTGCGGTTGGCAACTGGGATGGTGCGAGCCCCGTCCGCACGGTCGCAGGGGATGACGGTCGATTCAGTCTTCAGCTACCGACTCCAGATCCAGGTGGTCCGTTCACGGTCACAGTGTCCTGCGGCGATGCCAAGCGCACGATTGCCGACGTGTTGGCGGGAGAAGTTTGGCTTTGTTCGGGGCAGTCCAACATGGAGATGCCGCTGGCTGCAGTTTCGCGGGGCTACCACGGCGTGGTGAACTCCGAAGCCGAGATTGCCGCGGCGGACCATCCTCAGATGCGCTTGTTTGTGGTTCGCAACCGCATCGCGATGCAGCCTCTAGATGATTGTGAAGGAGCATGGCAGGTCTGCAGCCCGGAGACGGCGGCGGGCTTCAGTGGGACGGGGTACTTCTTCGGGCGCATGTTGCTGACGACGCTGAAGCGCCCCGTCGGGTTGATCGCCGCGGACTGGGGTGGGACTCCGGCTGAGGCGTGGACCAGTGCCGCTGGACTCAAGCCACTCGGTGACTTTGATGCGCCCATTGCGGAGTTGCGGTCGCTTGCCGAATCCGCGGATGCGACCGCGAAGAGTCGGGCGGTGCGAATCGCAGGGTTCTGGCGGGTGCTGGATCGAGTGGATCCGGGATCGGGTGAACCCAAGGATGACGCGGTTCCATTGCAGATGGGTGGTGCAAGCAACGATGGTTGGATGGCAGCGGCACTCGACGAAAGCGAGTGGACGAAGTCTGTGCAGCCGGGAGTGTGGGCGGGTGAGCTAGAAAGTTTCGATGGAGTTGTCTGGCTACGGAAGTCGTTCGAGGTGAATGCAGAAGCGGCTTCGGCGGCGGCAGTTCTCGAGTTGGGGCCGATCGATGACTACGACGTTGTGTGGTTGAACGGTGCGCGTGTCGGCGGAAACGCGGCGCTCGGGCAGTGGAACAAGCCACGTCGCTATAAAGTGCCCGCGCAGGCTTTGCGTGCCGGGACGAACACTCTGGCGATTCGCGTCTACGACTCGGCAGGGTTGGGTGGTTTGTCCGGCGAGCCGGCGTCCATGCGATTACTGACTGCCGGTGGGGTGCTGCCGCTTTCCGGAACGTATTTGTTGCGCCAAGGAACTCCGCAAAGCGCTCTGCCGCGCTATCCGAACGCGCAGAAGTTCAACGCCCATTCACCGACCTCACTCTACAACGGCATGATCGCGCCGCTTCAGCCGTTCGCGATGCGCGGTGCGATTTGGTACCAGGGTGAGTCCAATCGCATGCGTGCGGCGCAGTATCGGCGTCTGTTTCCGGCGATGATCGAAGACTGGCGTCGCGTGTGGGGAGCCACCGTGCCGTCCATGCGAGAGTTCCCGTTCCTCTTCGTGCAGATCGCGCCCTTTGGCTACGGCAAGGATCGTGGGCAGGCTGCGGCGCTGCGGGAGGCGCAGTTCATGACACTGCAATCCTCGCCCAACACGGGCATGGCGGTGACCATGGACGTGGGCAATGCGCGCGACATCCACCCCAAGAAGAAGCGCGCGGTGGGTGAACGCTTGGCGCGCTGGGCGTTGGCGAAGACCTACGATGTCGCCATGCCATACACGGGGCCGCTCTACGCCGGGATGTCGGTGGAGGGTGAGGCAATCCGTGTGCGCTTCACCAAGACCGAGCCTGCCAGCGCGTTGCGCGTGCGCGGAGGCGGCGACGAGTTGACGCACTTCCAGGTCGCCGGCAAGGACCGCGTGTTTCACGACGCGGAAGCTCGTCTCGACGGTTATTCTGTGGCCGTGAAGAGTGCCGCCGTTGCGGAGCCGATCGCGGTGCGCTTCGCCTTTGGTGCGGCCGACGAACCCAACCTGGAGAACGCCGCGGGTCTTCCAGCCTCCTCGTTTCGCTCAGACGACTGGAAGCTCTAGGGCGTCTACATCCCAAGCATTTGCTTCGCTTCGCGGTCCAGAGCGAAGGGCTGCGCGGCACCTAGTTCGGTGAACTCCCAGACGTAGGTCGTGGCGACCTTGTCCTTCATGTCGCGGATGGGGAGGCCATCCTTGAACAGTTTCTCCTGGCCAGGCTTCGCGGGTGCCTGTCTTCCAACCCCAACCTGGGCCCCTTCTACAACTTCATCCTCATCCACTTCGTTCTCACCATCTTCTTCTTCTTCTTCTTCTTCTTCCGTCACATCAACCATGACGGCTGCGCCGTTGCGGTTGCCGCCAATACCAGCTTGGAACACAAACGCGCCGTTGCCGCCGCCCATGTTCGCCATGGGGTTTTCTTCGATCACGCGAACGCGAACTTCATGGATGAGGCGTGTCGCGGGGTCGGCGGTGATGCGAAGGTCGAAGGTGCCGCTCGGCGGAGGAACGTTCGTCGAGGCGCCGCCGCCGGCGCCACCACCGATAATCATCTGCGCAATTCCAGCGCCGAGCACGTTGCCTGAGTGTGGGAGGGCTCCGCTCCAAAGCAGTTCGGCTGCCTGTTCTTGGTCGAGCGCAACCGTGAACTTCGCGGCGGGTCGGCCTTCGTGCATGCCAACTTCTTTGTGGGTGACCTGCAGGTCGAGCTGCTTGAGCACGGAGAACAGCAGTTCCGGATCCACGGGTCCGGTGGTCTTTCGACCCCGGGCGAAGCGTCCGCTGCGATGCTGCCATTCGCCCTCTTGCCCGGATCGCGCGATCATTCGACGCCCGCGTTGGACCAAGAACTCTTTGCCATCGAAGGCCGTCGCAAACAGCGCGTCCTGGGTCCAAACCGTGTCCACCTCGACCTCTCCGCCGTTCATGCCGCCGTTCATGATGATGAACACGTTGCCGGCATTGCCGCCCTGGTTCTTGGGCGATTCCTTCCGGCGAATGACCCGATAACTCGGCAGGCTCGACATGGCCTTCAGGCTCTCGCCCAGCTGCCTCGATGGGTTGGCGTTGGCTTTGGCTTTGGCTTTGGCTTTGAGGGCGGCCTCGGCGGACGCGCCTTGAGCAACGAGTGCTGTGCCGGAGAGAAGGATGGCGGCGCTTGCCGAGAGCAGCGTGGCCAAGACAGGGGTTGGTCTTGCGAAGTGAGGCATTGGAGATCTCCTGGACGGCCTGCGCGGGGGTGGAGGTCGCACGATAGCGAGGGACGGACGCCGAGGCGCGTTCTTCCCGAATCGTCGCGTTAGATGCCCAGGAGCCGGCGAGCGCGGGCATTCAGCCTGATGGGCGGCGGCTCGCCGTGATGGCTGAAGCGCCAGATGTAGGTCAGGCGGTAGGCGTCTCGCTCGGGATAGGCCGGGAATCCGGAGACGAATCGTGTTTTGGGGTCTGGCCCGGGCGCTTCCAGGAGCGTCGGGATCGCGCCGTCCGCGTGGTGGATGTTGATGCGGTGGGTGAGAACCTCAATCGTCGGGTCGACGAACGCCATGCGCGCCTCGATGCGGTGCAGGAGCAACGTGGTCGCGTCGATTTCTAAGCAGAGGTCGTAGGTGCCCCGCACGTGGATGGCCGAGCCCCACCCGCCTCCGATAGCTCGTTCGTCGACTGCACCGTTGGCCTTCAGGTCGAGTGCCTGCTGCGCGCTCACCGACGCGGTCACAAGCAGCACGTCGCCCGCGGGTTGGCTCACGCGCTCGACGTGGCATACGCGAAGATCCAGTGTCTCGAACACTCGAAACAACCACGCGGGATCGGTCCACAGGGGCGATTGAGCTTTGGTGCCGAAGGGGCCGCCCTGGAAGTTCCAGGGGTAGTGGTCGCCATGTCGCTTGATCGAGAATCTGCCCGAGCGCACCGCTTGAAAGTTGTTGGGAGGGTCCTCGCCCAGCCACCCGAACGTTGTGACGGGGGTCCACACACAACGCATGGCTCGTTTGGTGTCCGTCTGCACGCGGGCAAGATGGCGTCTTCCGTGGCGTCTGACGGGGCAGAGTAGTTCGTTTCGAGGGTGACGCGGAACGATGGCAGCGCGAGCATCGACGCGAAGATCCGCGGGATCTCTACGTCCGACGATCGATCGAGGGACCTTCTGCGTGTCGAGATGGTGCGCTGCAGCAGAGCAAACCCAGCGAGCACGTGACCCCTACCGCAGTTCCGATGACCTGTTGTGTGCGGCTCGCAACGATTGGCTACTCGGTTTTTGGTGGGACTGCATCGTCGGGCGGAGCGCTCTCGCCTAGCCCTTCGTCGCCTTGCTGCGTCGCTTCCCGGGCTTCCCGTTCATCGCGCAGTTCGCGCAGTTTCGTCTCCATGCGCAGCGCACCTTCGATCGATTCATCGTAGGCGAACTTGAGCTTGGGCACCTTGCGAGTGCGCAGCACGTTGCCAACTTCGCGGCGCACGAGCGGTGTGGCGCGTTCGAGCAACTTGGCATTGGTCGTGCGCGCGTGGTCCCCGCCAATCACGCTCCAGAAGATCGTGCAGAAGTCCAAGTCACGGTCGACTTCGATGCGGGTGATGGTGACGAAGCCCAGCTTGGGGTCGGCGAGTTCCTGCGTGACCACTTCGGCAGCGCGTTCTTTGATCTGCGCCCGGATGCGGGCGAGGCGGCGGTCGTTCATGTTCTTCGTTGCGGCAGACGCCGCATGCGGCGCGGAGGGGCAGGGGATCTGAACCCCGGAACTGATTGCGGATCTTAGTCGTGCTTGGATTCGGCCGCGATCCCGGGGTGTTCCACACGGTGTCTGGTAGTGTGCGCGAATCACTCTTTTGAATCACGGCCCACTCTCTATGAAGACCTTTCCTGCTGCCTTCTTGTTGCTCACCCTGGGTGGATGCTCTGGATCCACGTCCAGCAACCTGACTGACATCGCTGCACGGATCGACACCTTGCGATCCTGCTTCCCAGAGATGTTTGAGAGGTTGGAGATCGTGCTGGATGTCGTCCAGACGTGGCGCCTCAACACGACGAGCCCGACTGCCGATCCAGCCGGTCTGACTTGGATGGAGCGTTCTGATGGCTCGATTCAGGTCGATTTCGATCCAGGGACGACGCTGCCGGTGCTCGACATGCAGATCACGTTCTTCAACTCCAGTGGCGTGGCGCAGGACGTGGACCTCAGCACCGCCACAACCCTGGCCAGCGCGATCGAGCTCGCGGCAACGGCCTTAGCGACGACCGCGGCGCCGCGATCCTTCATCGTCGCGGATTGGACTCTGCGGGAAATGGGCACGGTCATCTTCGGAGTGGGGAGCCTGACGGGGATCCTCGGCAACAACGGAGCGCAGAACATCTTGGAAAGCGTGTTCACGTCCCTTGGATCCACCACGGTGAACGGCGGACCGCCGGACGTTTCCGATGCTTCGATCTCGAGCGACAGTCAGGGACTGTGCGTCACGCGGGTTCGCACGCCGAACCTCGAGGTCGACACCGACCAGAACCAGCAGTTTCCCCGGGGCGTGGTGACGTTCAACGTCACCGGCCCCCAGAGCTCAAATTCGATCAATGCCACGGGAACGTTCGACGGAACGAACAAGGCAGAATTGCGCGTGGATGGCGTGCCGACCACCTTCAGGTTCGATCTCGTGACCTTCGACATCGACAACTAGA
>CBESZZ010000265.1:0-5986 GCA_965534055.1 uncultured bacterium
CCTTCAGGCCGAAGACGGAATCATCCTTCCCGAGCACGCGCCGATGAGCGGGACCAGGCGAAAGAAGCCGGGCTTGCTAACCCGGCTGCTGAGGCTGGCGTGGCCCCGTCCCCAGTCGTCTGACGACCCGTAGTCGCAGCATGAGAGTCCGCGCGGCTCGGAAAGCCGCGTCAGCCTTAGATCAGCTCGACTTCCCAGTAGCCCACGGTCATCGGCGTCGCGCGGCCGAAGATGTTGACCGAGACTTCGAGGGTGCCCTTCTCTTCGTTCACGTCCTCGACAGACGCGTCCATGTTCTCGAAGGGGCCTTGCTTGATCTTCACGCGGTCGCCCTTGGAGAACTCCACGGCAACCTTGGGTGCTTCACGGCTGCTGTCCATACGGCGCAGCACGTTCTCGACCTCGTCGGGGCTCGCGGGTGTGGGCTGACGCCCGCCTCCCACGAAGTCGCCGAAGCCGGGCGTTTCCCGCAGGACGAACCAGACGTCCTCGTTGAGGTCCATCTGCACCATCAGGTAGCCGGGGTACAGCTTCTTCTTCTGAATGCGCTTCTTGCCATTGCGGACCTCCGCAACGGTCTCAGTGGGAACCACCACCTCCGTCACGGATTCTTCAAGCCCAGCCTGCTTCAGGCGCTTGACCATGTTTTCGCGAATCCGATCTTCGCGACCGACCTGAACCCGCAAGAAGTACCACTCGAGAGCCATCTTCACAGTCCGATGAGGGTGCCGATCACCTTGACGAGCAGGACGTCGGCGACGGTCAGGAAGAAGAACAACACGACCACGGTGAACGCCACGGCCAGCGAACCTTGCCAGGTCTCACCAATAGTTGGCCAGGTGACCTTGCGCAGCTCCGACTCGGTGTCGATGAGCAGATCCGCGACTTTCGGCTTGTTCAGCAGCCGATGGATGATGAAACCCGCAATCACCAGCACGCCGAGGCCGATGAGCGTCGAGACCTGCAGCTTGCCGAGCAGCGGGAAGGGCTCAATCAGCGTCTGATTGACGCTGGGCGACATCAAGTCGTTGAGCCAAACCACGAATCCACCCAACGCGCCATAGGCGACGAGCAGGGTAAGCAGCCAGAAGGCTGCCATGCGCACGTAGCGCCCTTGATCTTTGCGGTAAGCCATGGCTTTGGAGCGGTTCGGGTCGAGTGTGTGAAACGTTGGGGTGAGTTGGCAGGGCAGGAAGGACTTGAACCCTCAACCTCCTGATTTGGAATCAGGAGCTCTACCAATTGAGCTACTGCCCTACATGGACCCGCCGTCCGGACACCCTGGGGGCGAGCGAACGGCGCGTGTTGACGCGGGTTGGAAGATCCTACCCGCGCCGGATTCCCCCGCGAGGGGAGAATCTTTGGGACGACTCGACTACTCGATGATTTCCGAGACCCGACCCGCACCAACGGTGCGGCCGCCTTCGCGGACTGCGAAGCGCTGGGTCTTGTCCATCGCGATCGGGGTGCCGAGGACGACCTCGACCTCCACGTTGTCGCCTGGCATGCACATCTCTGCGCCGACCAGGTTCGCCGTGCCGGTCACGTCCGTCGTGCGGAAGTAGAGCTGCGGGCGGTAGCCGGACATGAATGGCGTGTGACGACCACCCTCGTCCTTGGTCAGGGCATAGACCTGAGCCTTGAACTTGGTGTGCGGCGTGATGCTTTTCTTGGCGGCGAGGACCATGCCCCGCTCAACCTCTTCCTTCTTCACGCCACGAAGCAGCAGACCGACGTTGTCGCCGGCTTGGCCATCGTTGAGCGTCTTCTGGAACATCTCGACGCCCGTGACCGTGGTCTCGCGGGTATCTCTGATCCCGACCATCTCGACGGCATCGCCGACCGAGATCTTGCCGGACTCGATACGACCCGTGGCCACCGTGCCCCGACCTTCGATCGAGAACACGTCCTCGACCGGCATCAGGAACGGCTTGTCCACTTCGCGCGTCGGCTCAGGGATCGCTTCGTCGATGGCCTGCACCAGATCGAAGATGCACTTGCTGTCCGGGTTGTCCTTGCCGGGGTTCTCCGTGTGGAGAGCCTTGAAGGAGCTGCCGCGCACGACTGGGACGTCATCGCCCGGGAAGTCGTACTTACTGAGCAGCTCGCGGACTTCCATCTCGACCAGGTCGAGAAGCTCGTCGTCGTCGACTTCGTCCGTCTTGTTGAGGTAGACGACGATGGCCGGCACACCCACCTGACGAGCGAGCAGCACGTGCTCTTTCGTCTGGGGCATGGGACCGTCGTCCGCCGCAACCACCAGAATCGCGCCGTCCATTTGGGCGGCACCGGTGATCATGTTCTTGACGTAGTCGGCGTGTCCCGGGCAGTCGACGTGGGCGTAGTGACGAGCTTCACTCTCGTACTCCACGTGCGCGGATGAGATGGTGACGACCCGAGTTGGGTCACGCACCGTTCCGCCCTTCGCGATGTCCGCGTAGGCCTTTTCCTTCGCTAGACCTACGGCCGCTAGGGTCTTGACCAAAGCAGCAGTGGTCGTGGTCTTGCCGTGGGCAACGTGCCCGATCGTGCCCACGTTGACGTGAGGCTTCTTACGCTCGAAGACTTCCTTGGCCATTTGAGTTGCGAATCCCGCTCGGTATGCACGATTGAACGTGCACCCGCGGCTAGTCGAGTGTCCCGCCGCCCTTGGGGGGACGTGCGTCGAATGAACCGTCCGAACCCAATGCTCGAACGGATGAACCGTTCGAACCCATGTCCGAACGGAGTGTGACTGTGGAGCTGCTAATGGGACTTGAACCCATGACCTCCTCCTTACCAAGGAGGTGCTCTACCACTGAGCTATAGCAGCACACGTAAACAGTTGAAGAAAGAGCGAGGATGGAGCGGGTGGAGGGAATCGAACCCTCACAACCAGCTTGGAAGGCTGGGGCTCTACCGTTGAGCTACACCCGCGGACCGGGTGCGGCCGCGAGACCGAAAATACCGACAGCTTCGTTGTCCCACGGCGCCCGCTGCAGAGCAACGAGACCGTGACTGCTTTCGTTCGGCAAGCCGAACGAAGGCTGGTGGGCGGAGCAGGATTCGAACCTGCGAAGGCTGAGCCACCAGATTTACAGTCTGGCCCCGTTGGCCGCTTGGGTATCCGCCCGAACCACGAAGTCATCGGACCCTGCCCCTAGATCGCATGTGCCAGCGTCAATCCACAGAGACTCGAAACGACGCAAGTGCTTGCGTCCTTTGGAGCTAGCGGCGGGAATCGAACCCGCAACCTCCTGATTACAAATCAGGTGCTCTGCCAATTGAGCTACGCTAGCACAGCACAGCCCGGGAGAAGGGTGGGGCACGATAGCGAAGGGAAAGGGCAGTGCAAGGCTGGTTCGGCCGGGTTTTCAGCAAGGTTCGCGGAGCACCGTCGCGAAGCCACGGGCTGGACCGTTTCAAGCGCCGGCGACCTTCAGCCCAACTCCGAGCTCCGATGCTACGGCACAGTGCGTCACCAGCCCGGCGGAAGCACGATCTCCGTGCCCACGAGCCAGGCTCTAGACCAGTCCGTGTCCACAACGTGGAGGGACAACTTCCGCTCTTGCGGACCCGGCTTGGCGTGGCAAATGAACGCGGTGCGATCCGAGCCCCGGGTGGCGTGCTGCGGAAGATCGAAACGCAGATAGCCCACGCGCCCGATGCCAACCACGCGATTCTGGCCATCAGCCACCAGGAGCCAGCGCGGCGCGCCGCGATCCAGTGGCACCACCCACCCCTCGATTCGCAAGCCGCGGCCACCGCCCGCCCCCACCACCGATACCTGTTCCACGGCACCCGCAGCGACCGCCTCCGCGGACGGGACAGTCGAAAGCGCGTCCGTGAGAGACCGCCCCAGCAGCAGGTGCTCACCGGTCGCGAACATCGACATCGAGTGAGCGCGAAGCCAAGCAGCTCGATCCGGCACGACCGAGGGATCTGGATAGGCAGCGCGCAGGGCCGCCGGATCGTCCACTTCGGCGAGCAGAGCTGATTGGACAACGTGGCTTCGCGAGGAAAAGTCGAGGAAACGAGCCTCGCCCCGCCACTGGTTGTTCCACAGGAAAAGCGTCAGGAGTACCGCGGGCACCACAGCCAGTGCGCGCCGCCCTGTGCGACGAGATCTCGAGCCCAAAAACTCTCCCGGAGCTGAGTGCCCCGCACAGAACAACGCCCACGCGCCACAGCAGACCAGCCAGAACAGCAAGGCCGGCGTGCTGTAGCGGCTCGCGATGACCTCTGCGACGGGATACGGGCTGCGGGCGAACCCCACGACGAGCGCGCTACAGAGCAAGAACGAGCCAACGCCCAGCAGGGCCCGCTTCGAGCAGCTCGCGTACACACGGGCATGCAACTGGCCGGTTCGCCACCAACACAACGCCACGCCTAGGAAACCAAGAACGCCCAGGCCAGCAACCCACGAGAGCCGCCCTTCACCAAGCCCCCAAAACGGGCTGCCGAGAAACGCCAACGCGTAGCGAGGCATGCGTAGCAACTTCGTCGCCGTCGCCATCTCGAAGGGCACACCCGCCTGCCATCCGACCAGATACCAAGCACACACGCCGAGCCCCAACACCGACGTCAGGACGAGCCATGTCCAGTGGGCCCTCGCAACCCAAAGCACAAACACCGCCATCGGGAACAGCAGCAGACCGTTGCCCATGGAGCACGTGGCCATCACGGCGAGGAACAACCCTGCGAGTAGGCGCGTGGCGGCGTGCGAGCCTCGATGCGTTGGCACGGAAGCGATCAGTGCAATCGACCAAACGGTCGCTGCCGACACCATGAAGAACTGGACCTGGAACGCCCAGAGAAAGTTCACCAGTTGGGTCGCAGCAAAACCCGCCGCGAAGAACGTGCCGACGAACGCCACAACAACAACGCGCGGCAAAGCACGGCGAACCATGCGCAGGAGACCGATGCCGGTGACGACCTGCAACACCACCGACACCACACGCGAAAAGTTGCCCCGCCCCTGAAACCAGAAGTAGTCGATCAAGAACACCAGCCGCAGCACGGCGATGCGGTGCTCATTGTGCTGGCGGAACAGCCATTCCGCACCGTAGTCACCGCGCTCGAAAGCGCGGACATCTTCAACCACCTTCCACTCGTCCCATGACGGCAGCGGCTGCGCCCACTCAACAACCGCGTGCAACGTGCACCACACGATGTGCAGACCGGCCAGGCTCGTCGCCACAACACCGGCCCAGAGGGCGACCTGCAGGATTCGTTCAATCAAGGGTGGTTCCTTCATGGGATGAGAGGTGACGATACCGGCGTCTTCGCGGCTCGAAGTCCCCACAACCTTGAAGCAGACCGCCGAGTCAGACACGCCTTCTCCTATGGTCCCGCTCCATGAATGACTTCAAAGGCCTCCGCGCCGTCTACATCAACTGCAGCATCAAGAAGGACGGCAGCACGTCCCACACCCAGACCCTGATGGATCACTCCATCGCCGTCATGCGCAAGCAAGGCGTCGACGTCGAGACGATTCACGCACTGGACCATCACATCGCGTTCGGCATGAGCCCCGACATGACGAAGGCAGGGCTCGACCGCGACGAATGGCCGGCGCTGCACGCCAAGGTCATGTCTGCCGACATCCTGGTGTTGGGCACGCCCATCTGGCTTGGCGTGAAGTCGAGCGTTTGCACCCTGGTCATCGAACGGCTCTACAGCAGTAGCGGAGAGAAGAACGAGCACGGTCAGTACGCCTACTACGGCAAGGCCGGAGGTTGCCTCATCACCGGCAACGAAGACGGGTCGAAGGCCTGCAGCATGGAGATCCTCTACGCGATGCAGCACATCGGCTACTGCGTGCCGCCTCAGGCCGACGCCGGTTGGCTCGGCGAAGCGGGACCTGGTCCAAGCTACGGCGACACCGTCGAAGGGCAGGATGTACCCGCGGGCTTCGATAACGACTTCACCAACAAGAACACGACGTTGATGACGTTCAACCTGATGCACATGGCCAAGCTGTTGAAGGACCGCGGTGGCTTCCCCA
>CBESZZ010000266.1:0-5985 GCA_965534055.1 uncultured bacterium
GAGCTTCAAGACTTCGATGAACTCGATCAATCCGCGGTTCGCCACGCAGAACTCGCCGTCGAAGTTGAACGCTCTCGGGTCGCTGTCCGTCCCTAGTTCGGCGATCTTGCGGTAGTTGATGTCACCGGTGAGTTCAGTGCTGTCCTGGTTCTTCTCGTCCTTCGGCTGGAAGGTACCGATGCCGACGCGATCCTTCTCCGACACCAACATTCGCCGCACGACCACGTGATCGAACAGCTTGCCGTAGTCGCCGTCGTATTTCTTGAGCAGCTCTTCTTGGTAGAACCTCGACACCGGCGACAGGTCCAGGTCGAGTCGCAGTCGGTACGAACTGCGCAGCTTCTTGTTGAGCGAATCGAGGACCTTCGCACGCACGATCGGCGGCAACAGCAGCAACGGCTCTTCGTTCATCGGGGACGGGATCTCTTCACCGTCCAGTTTCCACGAGAACGTATAGAGCGCTCCTTCGTCGGAACGGCTGTAGGCCTCCAACCCCTTCTTGAGCAATCGCACAATCGTTGACTTGCTGGATCCCACCGGGCCATGCAATAGCAGCACACGCTTCTCAGGTCCGAACCCATGGGCCGCGGCCTTGAACACCGAGATCAAACCGGCCAGGGAGTGCTCCAAGCCGTAGAGCCCGTCGCGACCGTCATCGAACGGATCGTCGAAAAAGCGGTATCGAGGCAGAAGGACTTTGTCGATCTCCACCTCCTCCGTCCCGTGGCTTCGCACCATGTCCCACATGCGCTGATGGGACGTGCGAACGATCGCCGGGTTCTCCTGCACGAGATCTAGGTAATCGTGAAACGACCCGCTCCAGTGTTCGTCCTGGTACTTGTCCTTGTCGAGGGAGTCTCGGAGGAGCCCCAGAATATCGAGTGAGTCAACCATGATCGCGAGCACCTCCGGTGCGCCTTGCTCTGTCGTGAGGGAACCAAGCACGCTCGCCGGTTCCACCCTTCCTTTCGTCCGATTAGTCTTCGACTCTTTGGTGACCTACCGCTTCGAGCCCCAGAACATTCGTTCGAACTGCACCGTCGACACCCCCTGTACCTGAAGAAACCAGCGCAGAGCCCCATGCAAACCCCCATTGAGCGCTTGCCAGAAGCCCGGTCATTGCGCCCGCTTCCAACCACCCGCCATCGCCTCGCCAAGCTCGCAGCACTCGGTCTCACGGCCATTCTCCTTGGCGGAACGTCCGGGTGTGGTGGCAGCGGAGTGAACCTCGATCTCGACGGACCCGTCGACGGCGGCAAGGCCATGGGCCACGTCCGTTACCTCGTTGAAGAAATCGGTCCGCGCCCGGCCGGTTCCGAAGGCATGAAGCTGGCCACGGACTATCTCACAGCGGAGCTGAAGAAAGCCGGGTTCGCCGACGAGCACGTGCACCTGCAGACGTGGACCGACAAGAAGGAACAGTTCGACCTGCGCAACGTATGGGCAGAGATTCCAGCCAAGGGCGAGCCCGACCCCAACCGCCCAATCCTCGCGTTTGGCTGCCATGTCGATACGAAGAACTTTGCGGCGCACGACGACTCAACGCTGCGCGAGGCGGAGTTTGTCGGCGCCATCGATGGCGGTGGCGCAGCGGGGATCCTGCTGGAGCTCGCGCGACATCTGCAAGGACGCGACAACAAGGTCGACATTTGGCTGATCTTCTTCGACGGCGAAGAGTCGGTCGAATGGACGTGGAAGAACGACCGCGCAATGCTCGGCAGCTACCACTTCGTGCGCACGATGATGGCCGACAAGACACTCTTTCCCAAAGGCTTGTCCGCGCGGATGAAGGCGTTCGTGTTGCTCGACCTCATGGGTGCCAGAGACTTCAAGATCGATCGCGACCGCGCGTCGAGCGGCAAGTTGCAGGACCTCATCAAAGCCGTTGCTGACGGCAAGAACGTCGGCGACGTGCTCTACAAGGACTCGTCGTCGACCACCGACGACCACAAACCATTTGTTGAGATCGCGGGCGTGCGCTCCGCGTTGCTCATCGACTTCGCCTGGCGCGCACCAACGCAGGCGAACCAGGCGGCCGGCCCGGCTGACGGTCGCACCTACACCAAGTGGTGGCACACCACCGAGGACACTCTGGACAAGATGTCTCCCGAGGCCTTGGCGTTTGCTGGCAACCTGGTGTGGCACTCCCTGCCTGACCTCGAGGCCTTCGTCACCAAGTGAGCAAACTCGCGAACTCCCCTCTCGCTGCTTCGGACAAACGCGCACCGTGGACCGCACGCACTAGCCTCGCACTGGTCGCTCTCGCCGGCATCGGCGCGACTTGTGGCCCCGAACAGACAACTCCGAAGGATCCTTCCGTGCAGCGAGCCTTGGACGCCATGCAAACCGCTCGAGCGCCGGCTGAGTTCGGGGCTGCGGCGTTCACGCATCTCGAGACCTTGGTCAGCTACGGGCAACGACACGCTGGCACGATCGGCTGGACCAAGGCGGTGAAGTACATCGCCGAAGAGCTGCGAGCGATGGGACTTGAACCCAAAATTGAACGCTGGACCGATCCAATCGAAGGCATCACGTTCACGAACGTCGAAGCGAGGATCCAGGGCGCAACCGACCAAGAGATCCTGGTGGGCTGCCATCACGACACCAAGATCATGTCCGGCCACCCGGAGGAACGGCACAACTTCGAGTTCGTCGGCGCCAACGACTCCGCGAGTGGCGTGGGCGCAGTGCTTGAGCTTGCGCGCTGGCTGAAGACTCGAGAGCCACTGCCCGTCTCGTACCGCGTCGTGTTCTTCGATGGCGAAGAGAGTCTGGAATTCGATTGGAACAACGATCGCGCGCTCTTTGGATCCAAGCGTTGGGTGGAGCTCTACAAGGATCGCCGAAAGCGAGGCGATGGCTTCGAAGTGGTATCGCTCCTGCTGCTCGACATGGTCGCCGGCAAAACGCTGCAGATCGATGACGACACGTTTTCGACCCCGGCGCTACGCACGTTGGCCAAACGCGCAGTCTTGCTGACGGGCCACGGCCAATATTTCTTCCGCAACGCACAAGGCGCGACGGACGACCACATTCCGTTCCTCGATGCGGGGATCCCAAGTCTGGACCTCATCGAACTCGCGACGAACCACGAGTGGCACACCGAGAATGACGACCTCGACAGCGTCGCGCCCGAGAGCATGCAAATCGTCGCGGACGTCGTTTGCACCCTGCTGCCAGGCATCGAAGACCTCTTCGGCAAACGCGGAGGTTCGTAGGTGCCAACCGTCTCTCGCACTTCGGCCGAAGGAGCTAGCCGCGAGGTGCACTTCTCCGTTGCCGAAGTCGAGCCATCTGTAGCACAGGCCAAGCGTCCGGTCGTCTTGGTCCCCGGATTGGGATCGGGCGCCCGGTTGTTTGGCACGCTACCCCGTCGGTTTGCACGTGCAGGCCATCCGTGCGCAGCCGTGGATCCCGTCGGCCTTCCACCGTCTTCGCCGCTTACCGGCGCCTGGTCGATGCGCGAAGCGGCGGCCGATGTCGTTGCGGTGTGCGCAACGTTCGACCAACCAGTGACCCTCGTCGGCACCTCACTAGGCGGCAAGGTGGCACTGGAAGCTGTCGCCTTGGAAGCCGCGAACCGTGCAATCGAGCAACACACCTCGCCGATTGCTCGTTTGGTCCTACTGGCCTCAGCGGCTCTCCACGCGCCCCGGGCCGCTTCGGTGTATTCGTTCTTCAAAGCCGTCGCCGAACGAGCCAAACCAGACACCGACGACCTTGCCGCGATGACGGCGCCATTCTTGTTTGGCCGCACGTTCCACCGAGAACGTGCAGGCGTCGTCGCCGACATCGTCCGCGCCACGAGGCCCGACGCCGCCACACTCGCCTTCATGCGGACGCAGACCGAAGCATTGGGGTCTTGGCACGGTGCGGACCTGCTCCCCCACTGCACGGTTCCAACGCTGTGCATCGCCGGCGGCGAAGACACCCTCACCGACGCGAGCGACATCGAAGCGACTGCTGAGGCATTGCCGCACGGGGAGTTCTTGCTCATACCACACGCAGGGCACTCGCTGCTACTTGAAGCCCGCGAAGCCTACGACGCAGTGCTCAAGTTCGCCTGAGGTATCGCTTGCCTGAGGTATCGCTGACGTCGCGCCCGGTGCACCCCCGAACGCGACTCCCCACGGCTGTCGACCTCTAGCGGAGCGGTGTGAGGTCGCCGGACGTGATCGTCACGGGTTCCATCTGCTCAACACGAACCGACCCACCAGAGCGCATGGAACGCACGGACCAGCTGCCTGCCGGTAGCCCGGCCATCTTCCAGTTGCGCGCTTCGGACGTCGCACGCAGCGTGCGGTAGCCCTTGAACGGTCCATCCCTGAGGGTGAACTCCAGCTCGAGCACTGGCGACTGTTCGGGACGCAGATCCACAGGCACTTCAACGTCACCGGTGGCATGCATCAACACTTGACGGCGCCCGGAGAGTCCACCGCGGACTTCGTGCCAACCCAGCGCACCTTGCGGCCCAATCGCCGCGACGCGTAGTCCGTCCTCTGAGGTGAGGAAGGCCTTGAGGTCCAACGCCCCGTCATGCTCGCCCAGCCAGCCCAGCACGATGTCGTTGCGCGCCAACGAGAACATCTGCACGCCGCCCATCGCAGCACCGGTCGCTGCGTCCCAGGCCGAGAGCATCGACGCTCCGACTTCGGGACGCACGTCCGCACCCTGCAGGACTGCGCTGTAGCGCGACTGCACCGTGAGGCGAACGTTCGCCAAGTGTTCAGGAGCATGAGCCGTCGGCACGAACGGCCGACGTTCCGCCAACGAGAACGGCGCGGTGGACGAAGCAGACTGAAGACGATGCGTGCCCTGGTTGCGGTGAATCCAACGATCCAACCCCGCACCGCGAGGAACCAGCAGTTCTGCGCGGCCCGCGGCATCGCTGCGCGCAGAAACAGTCCACAGCGCGGCTCGCTGCGACAAACCTGGAATCTCGGTGGCGAAGTCAACGAACTCCCGGGGGAAGAGGCCCTCCACCACACGTCGCTCCAAACCGGGCAAGACGATCTCAGCCTGAAGCGGATCGACACCCACGGACATTCCGCGGCTTGCGTCGGTGCGCAGCGGATCGAAACCATCCACGGCCATCGCTCGCGCGCCGGCGGTCGCCGAAGAGGCAACCACCAACAGGCTTTGATGCGGTGCCAACTTGCCGGGCAAACCCGTTAGCCGGAATCCACCTGTTGCATCCACGACCACAGCGTGGCCGACGAAGGAGACGAACTGATACAGCTCATCCACCACAACAGCCTGGATCGATGCTCCGACGACCGGCCGAAGCTGCTCGTCCAAGACCTTGCCGTGCAGCGGACGCACCCGCAGCAGCTGGATGTCATCGACTTTCCCACCGGCTTCACCAGCGCGCTCCGCGTGGTTGCGAACCGGCCGAGGCAACATCACACCGAGGTCTCCACGACCATGAGGAGGCATGGCGGACAGGATGGCGAATGGCGCAACCTGCTCGGACAGGGTGATCGCGAACTCACCATCGTGGTTCGAGTGATCGTGATTCTTGGCCTGCGCGGTGTGCAGCACGACGCGCGCGCCGGCCAACCGCTCACCGTCTGGGCCGAACGCGAGTCCGGACCATGGGGTCGTGGCTTCTTCGACGGGCCCTGCCGGATCGGGTCGACTTGGCGGGTTGAGGCCCGCCACAATGGCTTGGGTGTCCAACGCCGTCGACACGGTCATCACGCCGCCTCCGCCATCGAAGTGCGCGACCTGTCCCATGCTCAGCGTGACCACCTGCACTTCGCCGTCTTGGCGGCGACGCAGGATCTCAAGATCTTCGCCATCGAGAACCTCGACGCGCACGGAGCGGATGCCACCATTCTGTGCCGACAGCACGTGGTCAAAGCGACGGGATTCCTGCACGTCAATCTCGTAGGTACCCGCGCCAAGCCGGAGCACGGCGTGGCCGACTTGGTCACCCTCGTCCGAATCGTTCGCACCGTCCTCGCCATCGATCAGGTTGCCCAA
>CBESZZ010000267.1:0-5971 GCA_965534055.1 uncultured bacterium
GATCAGCTACGAGGACGCACTGCATCACACGCCCGATCCGGACGACTTCGAGCGTCTCCGCCAACGTAGCGGGACCACGAGCGTCGGTGGACGAGGTGGCAGCAGCCGTGGATCGAAGACCGGGGCCCGCAGCCGTCGATGAGCCAGTTTGCGAAGAAACTCCGTGCGATCCTGGAGAAGTCCGGGGCTTGCAACGCCGAGCAGAGCGTCGCTTTGCTCGAGAAAGCGCGTTCCGACAAGAAGCCGCTGACCGAGGTCATCGTCTCCGAGAGTGTCGTGACGCATGGCGAGCTCTTGGCACTCATCGGGCGTGCGGCCAACCTGCCGCCGATCGATCTTGATCTGCTCACGCCGAACCCTGAGGTGCTGGAAACGGTGCCGCAGGACGTCGCGAAGGACTACAAGATCTTCCCGATTGATCGGATCGGCAACCTGATCACCATCGCGGTCGCCAACCCGTTCGACGTCCTGAAGCTGGATGACATTCGGATCATCACGGGGTGTCAACTGCGCCCGGTGGTCAGCACCGACGCTGCGATCGATCGCATCATCGATAAGGCCTACCGCAGTGATGTCGACACAGTCGGCGACATCCTCGGCGAGTTCGATGACGGCGATCTGGAGCTGCAAGATTTCGACGCGGACGACGAGTCGATGGACCTGTCGGCGATCAGCGACAAGCAGTCGCCGGTCGTCAAGATGGTCAACAAGTTGATTGTCGACGCATGCCAGACGGGCGTGTCAGACATCCACTTCGAGCCGTTCGAGAAGAAGATGATCATCCGCTACCGCAAGGACGGCCGGCTGATGGAAGTCATGACGCTGCCCAAGCGCATGATGAACAACGTCACTTCGCGGATCAAGATCATGGCGAAACTGGACATTGCTGAGAAGCAACGTCCGCAGGACGGGAAGTTCCAACTCAAGCTCGGCAACAAGGCGATCGACTTCCGTGTGTCGATCCTCCCCGTTGTATGGGGCGAGAAGACTGTGTTCAGGATTCTCGACTCGTCCAACCTGGCCGTCGACATCAGTGCTCTGGGATTTGAGAACCAGAGCATGGAGGACTACCTCTGGGCGTGCAGTCGCCCTTACGGAATGATCCTCGTGACGGGGCCTACGGGTTCTGGAAAGTCGACCACGCTGTATTCAGCCGTGCGTCATATCGCCGACCCGGAGATCAACCTGGTCACCGTCGAAGACCCGGTCGAATACACGATGGAAGGGGTCAACCAGGTTCCGGTGAATCCGAAACGAGGGATGACGTTTGCGGGTGCGCTGCGTTCTATCCTGCGACAGGACCCGGACGTGGTGCTGCTCGGCGAAATCCGCGACCAGGAAACACTCGAAATTGCGATCAAGGCCGCGCTCACGGGCCACTTGGTGCTGAGCACGCTGCACACCAACGACGCTCCTTCGACCATCACGAGGATGGTCGACATGGGTGTCGATCCGTTCATGGTCAGCAGTGCCTGCTTGCTCATCTGTGCACAGCGTCTTGCGCGCAAGATCTGCCCGCACTGCAAGAAGTCTGTTGAGGAGCTCGCACCTGCAACGATGGCGCGACTCGGGTTCACCGAAGAGATGATCCAAGGTGACAAGAAGGAGCTCTACTCGCCGGGTGGATGCCCACGTTGCTCACAAGGCTACAAGGGCCGCTTCGCGCTGCTCGAGACGATGCGCATGTCCGACGAGATCAAGCGAATGGTCGTGGACGGTGCACACATCCAAGACGTCAAAACCAAGGCGCTCGAACAGGGAATGCTGACGCTGCGTCAGTGTGGCCTGGTGAACGCGCTGCGCGGGCGAACAACTTTGGAAGAAATCGAACGCTGCACGATGGCCGACTGACCAATCCATCTTCGAACCAACGCGACGGACAGAAAAAGACGAGAACGGACTGAGGTCCGATAGGGACAGCAATCATGGCTACGACGTTCAAATACGAAGCCCGCGACGCGAGCGGCAAAACTGTCAAAGGTTCGATCACCGCGGACTCGCAGAAGGACGTGGTCGCCGATCTGCGTCGGCGAAGTCTGATGCCGACCGAGATCAAGAAGGCTGGCGGCAGCCTCTTCTCGGGTGGCGGCAGTGGCGCGACGAAGGGCAAAAAGAAGCTGGCGAAGAAGGCGAGTGCCAAGAAAGGCGAGCTCGAAGTCTTCACCCGGCAGCTCTCCACGATGCTGTCTGCAGGTATCCCGATGCTCGAAGCGCTCGAGATTCTTGCCGACCAGGCGGAGTCTCCAGGGTTCATGTTCACGCTCAACCGCGTGGTCGAAGACATCCGTTCGGGCGCTGACTTGTCTCGGGCTCTCGAGCCACACCACAAGGTGTTCTCGGATATCTACGTCAGCATGATTCGCGCTGGTGAGGTTTCAGGCCAGATCGATGTGATCCTCGTGCGCCTGGCGGAATACCTCGAAGCGTCCGCTCACCTTCGCCAAGAGATCAAGGCTGCGATGACCTACCCGGTCATCTCGCTGTTCTTGGTCATTGGCATTGCCATGTTCTTGATGATCGGCATTGTGCCGAGCTTCAAGCCGGTGTTCGAGTCGCTCGAAGTCGAGCTGCCAGCACTGACCTCCGTGATCATGGATATCGCCTTCTTCCTGAAGGGCTACTGGTATCTGATGTTCGGTGCCGTCATTGCCGGCGTCTTCATGTTCCGCATGTGGGCGAACACCGAGCGCGGTGGCTATCTCTGGGATGCCTTTAAGCTGCGAGTTCCGGTGTTCGGGCCGCTGTTCAAGAAGGTCGCGCTCTCGCGCTTTGCTCGCACCTTCTCGACGTTGATCAAGAGTGGTGTGCCAATCTTGGGTGCGATGGAGATTGTGTCCGAGACCTCGGGCAACAAGGTCATCACCAGGATCGTCGACGAAGCCAAAGAGAGCGTGAAGCAGGGAGACAGCCTGTCGGAGCCGTTCGGCAACTACAGCGTCTTCCCGCCGATGGTCACCAAAATGATCGGCATTGGTGAACGATCCGGCGCGCTGGATGCACTTCTCGAGAAGATCGCGGAGTTCTACGACCAACAAGTCGAAGCCGAAGTGAAGGGACTCACGTCGATGATCGAACCGATCATGATCGCGATGATGGGCATCATCGTGGGGGGCATTGTGCTCGCCGTGTTCCTGCCCATCTTCAAGCTGCAAGAGAAGCTCTCGGGCGGCTGATCCGTAGGGAAAGGAACCGTAGCGATGAACAAGACGCAACGCAGATTGATCGGCTACGGCACCACCGCAGTGGTTGGATTCGCTTTGGTGGTTGCGGGGACGATGCACTTCGACCCCGACACGCCAACGATGTTGTCGACTGTGGAGGTGCAGCTGCGTCTCCTCAACGGCATGCCGGCGAAGGATTCGGAGGGCAACGTGCTCACGGAGCGCGCCAAGATCCAAGAAGAGGTTCGCAGGAGCCTGGCGATCTTGGCGAAGCGCCAGCCCGACGATCCGGTCGTGCTTGAGTTTCGCGCCTTCTTCGCAGGCGTCGATGGGCGGCCGCAGGATGCGGCCAAGCTCTATCGTCGCGTGTGGCAATTGGACGACGCTTCGATCGACGAAGAGCAACGAAGCGTTCTGGTGTTCCAAGAGAGTCGCATGCACGAATTGGCTGGCGATAACGAGTTGGCACTCGAAGCGATGGAGCTTGGTGCCGATCTTGTGAAGAACAACTGGGCCGTCAAGTTCGCATCGGCGGCAGATCTTCGCCGCGCGAATCTACTTCTCGGACTCAATCGAAAAGACGAAGCCGTTGCGTTCGCGCGTGCTGCAGTGGAGCGCATGCCGGACTCAACTCCCGGTGTCGCCGTGGAAGCAGGTTTGCTGATGGAGCAGGCTGACCACGCTGCGGAAGCGGAGGCGATGTACAGCGCAGTGGCTCAAAATGAGCCAGTTGCGAACTACCACCTTGCCGCTCTCAAGATGCGGAATGGCGACGTCGATAACGCACTTGAACATTTGGAACGAGTGGCTGACGGACAGCCTGAAGTGCTTCGCGATCTTCTTCAGAAGGACGCGAAACTTTGGGCACCAGTCCGGGGGGTTCTCGAGTTTCAAGGGTTCACACGGTCGGACGGCTAGGCGCCGTTTCGAGCACGTCACACCTCGTTTTTGAGGTGGTTCAGGGTCGAGGGTCGAGAGGCCCTCTCGTTCAAAGCAGTTAGGAGAATTCCATGTCCAAGCGGGAACAGGGCTTTACGCTCATCGAGCTCATGATCGTTGTTGCGATCATTGCCATCATCGCGTCCATCGCGATCCCAAACCTTCTCAGTGCACGCCTCAACGCCAATGAATCGGCTGCGATCGCAACACTGAAGAACATCTCGTCGTCCCAGGCTCAGTGCCAGGCTTCGGGTTCCATCGACACCAACGCCAACGGCGCCGGTGAGTATGGCTTCTTCCAGGAGCTGGCCGGTGCAAACCCAGTCCGCGCCGCGGCAGGCATCGTCGGCCAGACGATCAGCCCACCAGTGCTCTCGGGCGCTTTCGGTCGCGTGGACGCCAACGGTCGCGTGACTCGCTCAGGCTACTTCTTCGCGATGTTCCTCCCCTCGGCTGGTGCCGTGGGTGAGCCCGAGCCACAGGGTGCCGCTGGCGCCGTGCTGGGTCCCGCAAACGCAGTCGTCGCCGCGCAAGCGGAGACGCTCTGGGCATGCTACGCATGGCCAACCGCGAACGGCAACACCGGCAACCGCACGTTCTTCGTGAACCAGGCCGGCGACGTTCTCGCAACGCGCTCGCAGCAGGCAGCACTTCCATACAACGGCACCACCACGGTGCCGACGTGGAACGCTGCATACAACTCGGCCGCAGTGCCATCGATGTTCGACCCGCTCGCGACCACCAACGCGACCGCGGTTCCGCCGAACCAAGGTTCGGATGCCAACGTCTGGTTCGTCGTCAACTAACGCGAACCCGAACTGCGATGCACGGGAGGGAGTGGACTTGGTCCACTCGCTCCCGTCTTCGTTTAACCCGACCGGCTCCTGTTCAGGTTCGAAACATCTAATCGTCGACGTTGAAGTGGTCGATAGAGATGAGGTGAACTCGATGCGAAAATGCCGGAGTGACCGATGACGTTCCTCGCAGAAGTCTTGGTTTGTGGTGGGCGCGGTGACCGTGTTGCGGAGCGTCGCGCGAAGACTCTCTTGCCTGCACTGCGTGCTCTCCAGCTCGATCCGGTGATGCTCGAGGGCGAGGAACGCAAGGTGGATCGCAAGACGTTGCGGCGCCGACTGGCGACCCTTTTGGAGGAGTCTCATCCCGCGGCTCTCTTGGTCATGGATCCGTCCGCACCGGTGGCGGGTGAGGCGATGCGCAAGGCGCGTCGCGCTGGGATCCCGATCTTGGTTGATCTCGTTTCGACGTTGGGTCGCCCTCGCAGCGCGTTGAAGAACAAGGCGCAAGCGATGACCGAGAAGGTGCGTCTCCGCGCTGCCGGAGCACTTTTGGTCGACACGGAAGAAGAAGTCGTGTTCATGGCTGATCGCACCGGCCTCCCTCAACGCATGTTCTCTGTGGTGCCACCCACGGATCCCTATGCACCGCGGGAAGCTTCGTTCCTGCGTGTCCCCGGGCCCAACGATCCGATCGAACTGCTTTGTCAGCTGCCGTGTCCAGGACTCGATGACCTGCTCGACGCGATGGAGTCTCATCCCGGCGTTCGACTGACTGTGATCGATGGCAGCAAGAACGAGCGTTCGGTGCTGAGGCGGAACTTGCCGAACGTCGAGGTGGGTACGCAAGACTTCAACCGCCTCGAGATTCAGGAGCAGATTGACCGTTCCCATCTCGTCGTTTGCACGCTGGGTCGCTCCGCGCGCACAGATCGCTCGATTCCATTCGGCGTTGCGCGCTGCCTAGGCTCGGGTCGTCCGGTGCTCGTGCAGGGCTCGCCGCCTCTCGACCGCATCATCGGTCACGGTGTTGGTGGGTTCCTTCTTGAGACGGTCAACGCGCAAGAGATCTGTCGA
>CBESZZ010000268.1:0-5968 GCA_965534055.1 uncultured bacterium
AGCACCGCCAAGACGTTCTCCAAACCGTCCACCGCAGCGTGGGGAATGGCCAACCCCTGCTCCATACCCGTGGTCATGCTGCGCTCGCGTTCCACCAGCGCATCATGAATCGCAGGCAGAGCGCGTGCATTGTAGTAGCCCGCCGCCACCGGCACGTCGGCCAGCTGGCGGATGGCGTCCCATTTATCCTCGGCCTGCATACCAAGCAGGACGAGATCGGGAGTGAGGAGTTCGGAGAGCTTCATCCTGACGAACGGAAGGCGCGTAGCGCCTCGAACCTACGGAATGGAGCGAAGCCAAGACCTCGAAGCAATCGCGAAAGAGCAAAATGCCGCTTTGTGCGTCGAACTGCCGGAAATAAAAAGTCTCGTGACGGGTCCGAGCTTTCGGCTCATGCCAGTTGTCCGTAACGGTTCAGGTCGCATCATCCTGCCTCACCGAGGTTTTGGAGTTCCTGCAACCACCTCTCTTCTCGCGCTCTCGCGCGCCTCTCCGGTCTGCACACTTCGGAGATCGAGCATTCATGGCTGATCGCATGCCTTCCGACGTTTCGATTCATCTATCCCGCCGGTCCCCAGATCCCGTCCATGGCGGAGTCTCGGCAGCCGACCCCGGGAGCGTCGGCCAAATTTTCGGCTTCTTCCTCTCACTGGGACTGGTCTTGCTGCTCAGCGCACCGCTGAGCGCCCAAGACCCGCCCGATGCTACGGAAGAGCCCGAAGATTCGGTCACGATCGAGGAGAGCGAGGACGGCAAGCTGATCTTCACGATCAACGAGCAGGGCACCGGGATGCCGCTCGAGCAGTTCATCAAGCTGGCGGAGCGGCTCACCCGCCGGGTGTTCGTCTACGACCAGCAGACGCTGAACCAGGCGGCCAGCCAGGGTGGCGGCACGCCGGACGTCAAATGGCTGGGGCCGATGGAGCTGGAGCGAGACCAGTTCTTCGATTTCTTCCAGACGATGCTCTACACGAAGAAGTTGGCCCTCGTCCCGCGCGGCGACCCGCCCTTCTACCAAATCCTCGGTTTGAACGGCACCGACAGAAGCGAGATCAGCAGCTCCGCCAAGTACGTGGCGACGGATGAGATTCCGGACTACGCCAACGCCACGGCGACGATGATTCTCACCACGGTGCCGCTGAAGCACATCAACGCGACCCAGGCGTCCAACTCGCTGCGGCCATTCTTCGCTGCGGCTCAGGCCGGCGGCGCGGGTTCGTTCCAGATCGGCACGGTCGGCAACCAGACCGCCATGTTGTTCCAGGGTTTCGGCCCTCAGGTCTATGCGGCATCGCAGATCCTGACGCTTGTCGACACCCCGGAAGAAGTCCCGGAGATCCAGACTCGCGTCGTGGAACTGATCTACGCGGCCGCCGAGGAACTTGAGCCCGTGCTCAACGAGATCCTCAACGACCCCACCCGAAACCGGTCGCCTTCCAACTCCGGCGCCGGGGGTAGCAATCTGCAGCCTTCGCAAAACCAGCAGATCAAGATCGTCCGCCAGGGCAACTCGATGATTCTGTCCGGCACGCAACCTCAGGTCATCGAAGCGCTCGACCTGATCGCGCGCCTCGACCGTCCCGTCGAAAACTCAGAAACCCAAGCCCGCGTGGTGCGCTTGCAGAACGTTCTCGCCGAAGATCTGTCGCAAACGCTGCAGCAGTTTCTTGAGCGGGACCAGGCGGCCGAACAGCAGGCCCAAGCCGGCCAGAGCACGACCACTCGGCGGCCTCGCCCGACGGTCATTCGCCCGCACGTTGAGAGCAACAGCCTCTTGGTGTCCGCCACGGCCAGCAAGTATCGCGACATCCACGAACTGATCGTCGAGCTCGACAAGCGTCAACCGCAGGTGCTGATCGAAGCTGCGATCGTGGAACTCTCCACCAACGACCTGTCGCGTTTCGGCGTCGAATTGAGCTTCCTCGACGTGTCGTCCGGAACCGACGGCTACACGCGCGGGTTCGGCCTGACCAGCTTTGGCCAGTCCACGTTCACCGACCTCGACGACGACGGCATCCCCGACACGCGGTTGCCCGACTTCGACAACCCGCTGCAGGGCGTGACCGGCGGCATCATCCGCGGCAATGGCTTCGCCATCCCGGCACTGCTCAACGCAATCGCCACCGACGACCGGGCCAACATCCTGTCGACGCCCAGCGTGATCGTGAACAACAACCAAAGCGCGTTCGTTGCCACGACTGAGCAGCGCCCGACCACCGAAGTGAACTCCAACGCGAGCACGTCGACGCAGGGCGTCGGTTCGCCGCGAGAAGCGGGTATCGAGCTGTCGATCTCGCCGTCAATTTCGCGAGGCAACTACCTGCGGCTCAACATCCAACTGTCGGTGTCGCGCTTCCTCGGTGCTTTCGACCCCAACTCGCCCACGGGCGGTGGTGTCATCGTGACCCGCGACATCTCGACCCAAATCACCATGCCGTCTGAAGACACGATGGTGATCGGCGGCGTGATCGAAGACCAAGAGTCGGAGAGCGAATCCGGCGTGCCGTTCCTGAAGGACATCCCGCTGCTGGGTTACCTGTTCAAGAGCCGCACCACGGAGACCCGCAAGACCAACCTCTACTTCTTCGTGACCCCGACCATCCTCGACGAAGAGGACTTCTCGGACCTGAGCCAGGTCAGCCTGACCAAGAAGCTCGAAGCCGACGTCTACATCGGCACGCGCCGCATGCAGCTCGTCGACAAGAAGTGGACCGGCATGCGCCCCAACCTGCGTCCCGACAAGCTCGAGGATCGCAACACGACGGTCGACGATCTCGACGCGTTCGGCAGCGTGGAAGATCCGCTCTATGAGCGACCCAGCCGCGACGGCGCCGGACCGGCTCGCGCCGCAGGGACGCCCACCGGACCCGCTCTTCCCGAGCGTCGCTAAGCCTCGCGCTTCAGCCCTCGCCCGAGAACACGCCGCCTGACCGCCACAGCATCCGCAGCACGCCAAAGACCCCATGATCCAAGACCGCATCCGCACCCGCTTGCTGCAGAACGCCGGCCTGACCGCCGCCCAGGTCGAAGAAGCGCTCACCGCCGAGCGCGAGTCCGGCGACCCACTCGACCAAATCCTAGTCTCGCGCAACCTGATGGAGGAGCAGGAGGCACTGGTGTTCTTCGGCGACTTCTTGGGACTTGAGGTTCGGGACACATTGGAAGGCGTTGGCGTACCCGGCGATTTCATCCAAACCGTGCCGGTGCAGTTCGCGCGAACTCACGGCCTGATCGCGGTTGCCGAAGAGGACAACGTGCTCAAGGTCGCGACCTCGCGGCCGCTGGACGTGCAGCCCATGGACGACCTGTCCATGATGCTCAATTGCGAAGTCGAGGCCGTGCTTTGCCCGCGCTCCGAGATCGCCGGGCTCATCAACCGCGCCTACCGTCACAAGGCGGACGGCGTCGACGAAGCGCTCACCGACATCGAAGACCAGGACATCATCGGCCTCGCCGAGTCCATCGATGAGTCCGAAGACCTGCTCGACGTCGCCAACAAGGCGCCGATCATTCGGCTGGTCAACATGCTGCTATTCCAGGCGCTCAAGCTGCGCGCCTCGGACATCCACCTGCAGCCCTACCAAGACCGACTGCAGGTGCGCATGCGCATCGACGGTGTGCTCTACGACACCGAAGCGATCCCCAAGCGCGCGCAGGAAGCGATCATTTCGCGCGTGAAAGTCATGGGCAAGATGGACATCGCCGAGCGGCGACTACCCCAGGACGGCCGCGCTTCGATCCGGATCGGCGACGGCGACGTCGACGTGCGGATTTCGACCATCCCGGTTGGCGGTGGCGAACGCGTGGTGTTCCGGATCCTCGACAAGACCACCAAGGTCTACTCGCTCGATCAGATCGGTCTCTCGGAAGAGAACTACAAGCTGATCAGCCGCTACATCCACTACTCCCACGGGATCATCTTCGTCACCGGTCCCACGGGTTCGGGGAAGACCACAACGCTCTACGGTGCGCTGGACGAGATCAACGCACCGTCGCTGAACATCCTGACGATCGAAGATCCCGTCGAATACAACCTCGACGGCATCAGCCAGGTGCAGGTGAACACGAAGAAGGGTCTGACCTTCTCGGCGGGCCTGCGCTCGTTCCTGCGGCAAGACCCCGATGTGATGATGGTCGGTGAGGTGCGAGACAACGAGACGGCGGACATTGCGATTCGCGCAGCTCTCACCGGGCACCTCGTGTTCTCCACGGTGCACACGAACGACTCCGCGTCGACCGTGACCCGAATGCTCGACATTGGTGTCGAGCCCTACCTCGTGTCGTCGTCGATCCTGATGGTCGTCGCGCAGCGTCTTGTGCGAACCATCTGCCCGCACTGCAAAGAGCAGGTCGAGCCGACCGAGAAGATGCTCTTCCAGCTTGAAGACCTGCGATTGGAGAAGAGCCAGTTCCCAGAGAGCAAGATTTGGACCGGCAAAGGCTGCGATGAATGCTTCAACAGCGGCTTCTCCGGCCGAACTGCGATCTACGAAGTCATGCCGATCGACAGCGCCATTCAAGCGCAGATCGTCGAGAAGGCTTCCGCCAGCGCGATCAAGCGTGGAGCACTAGAACGAGGACTGAAGACCCTGCGCATGGACGGCGTCGACAAGTTGCTCGCCGGACTGACGACTCCCGAAGAAATTCTCCGCGTGACCCAGCTCGACGTGAGCTAGCAGTAGCCTTCCCACCCGCCCGACGCGCAACACTCACGCGGACCCAACGTGCCGATCTACGAATACAAAGCCCTCGACACCAAGAAGAAGGCCAGCAAAGGGCTGGTTGACGCGGACTCCCCGCGCGAAGCTCGCATCAAGCTCAAGCGCGAAAGCCTCTACGTCATCGACCTGAAGGAGAAGGCCAAGAAGCGCGAGCGCAAGGTCAAGATCCGTGGCGTCACCGGTGTGGAGTCGCCGAACAAGCTGCGCACCGAGCAGGTCGCTGCGGTGACTCGGCAGATGTCTTCGCTGATCTCCGCGGGCATTCCGCTGACCGAAGCGCTGCGCATGGTCATCGAGCAGGCCCCCGACAAGAACATCGAAGCGACGTTCCGCGACATCCGCGAGAAGGTCACGCAAGGCATTCCCTTCGGCGACGCCGTGCTGCAGCACCCGGGTTACTTCACCCCGCTGTATTCCAACATGGTGAAGGCGGGCGAGTCTTCGGGCGCGCTCGACCACGTGATGCTTCGGCTCTCCCAGTTCTTGCAGTCGCAGTCGCGGCTGAAGAACAAGGTGGGTGCTGCGATGATCTACCCGATGATCATGATCATCGTCGGCATGATCGTCGTCGCGATCCTGATGACGTTCGTGGTGCCCAAGGTCACGCAACTCATCAAGAGCCAGGGCAAAGACCTGCCGCTACCGACCAGGATCCTGATCTCCAGTAGCGAGTTCTTGGTGAACTATTGGCTGCTCGTGCTGATCGGCATCTTGCTGTTAACGGTCGCGTTCCAGATGTTCATCAACTCCGATCGAGGTCGGTTGATCTGGGATTCGTTCAAGCTGCGGCTGCCGGTGTTCGGTGACCTGGGCAAGAAGCAGGCGGTGGCCCGCTTCTCCACCACCTTGGCCACCCTGCTGCGCTCCGGTGTGCCCGCGCTGCAGGCCATCAAAGTCACCAAGAACGTGCTCGACAACCGAGTGCTGCAAAACGCGCTGCAGTCGGTTCACGACCACATCATGGAAGGCACCGACATCGCCACGCCGATGCGCATGACGGAGGTGTTCCCACCCACCGTCTGCTACATGGTCGGCGTGGGCGAACAGGCCGGCAACCTCGAGGAAATGCTCGAGCGGGTGGCGATCACCTACGAGGAGGAGGTCGATCTCGCGACGCAGAAGCTGACCTCGGTATTGGAACCCTTGGTCATCGTGTTCCTCGCGGTCATCGTCGCCGGCATCGTGGTCGCCATCGTCCTGCCGCTGCTCCAGCTGCAAGAGGTGTAGTGCGGCTGGCTCCGGGGCCG